>NZ_DIEJ01000016.1:0-25020 GCF_002418565.1 Achromobacter sp. UBA5777
CCGGGCGCGCCGCCGCCGGCCACGGCCGCGACCACGCGCAGGTTGGTCGTGCGCATGTTGGCCAGTTCGATCTCGACGCGCGCCAGCCGCGCGGCAAAATCCGGGTCTTCGGTCAGCGGGCGGCCATGCCGTTTCTGGCGCGCGGCCACGGCCTTCAGGCGTTCCAGCGCGGCCGTGGACTGGCCCACGCCCGCGATGTTGGTGCGCTCATAGGTCAGCAGATACTTGGCGCACGTCCAGCCGCGGTTTTCCTCGCCCACCAGGTTTTCGACGGGCACGCGCACGTCCGAGAAGAACACCTCGTTGACTTCGTGCTCGCCGTCCAGCGTGATGATGGGGCGCACTTCGATGCCCGGGCTGTTCATGTCGATCAACAGAAAGCTGATGCCTTCCTGGCGCCGGCCTTCCTGCGAGGTCCGCACCAGGCAGAAGATCATGTTGGCGTACTGGCCCAGCGTGGTCCACGTCTTCTGGCCGTTGACCACGTAGCTGTCGCCGTCGCGCACGGCCGTGGTCTTCAGCGACGCCAGGTCCGAGCCTGCCCCGGGTTCGGAGTAGCCCTGGCACCACCAGTCCGAGCCGTCCAGGATGCGCGGCAGCCAGTAACGGCGCTGCGCCTCGGTGCCATACTTGATCAGCACGGGCCCCAGCATGCTCAGGCCGAACGGCACGATGCGCGGGGCGTTGGCCAGTGCGCATTCGTTGTCGAAAATGTACTTCTGCGCAGCCGTCCAGCCGGTGCCGCCGTATTCCTCGGGCCAATGCGTGGCCAGCCAGCCTTGCGCGTTCAGGATCGCGTGCCATTCGGCCATGTCGTCGCGCGTCAGCAGCTTGCCTTCGCCAACCTTGTCCGCCAGTCGCCGGGGCAGCCTGGCGTCCAGAAAGGCGCGCACTTCGTCGCGGAAGGCGATTTCTTCGGGGGTGAATTCCAGATCCATGCGGGTCTCTCAGTAGATTTCAAACAGGCCGGCCGCGCCCATGCCGCCGCCGATGCACATCGTGACGACGGCATAGCGGGCGCCGCGGCGGCGGCCTTCAATCAGGACATGGCCAGCCAGCCGCGCGCCGGTCACGCCGAAGGGGTGACCCAGCGCAATGGAACCGCCGTCCACGTTCAGGCGGTCCATGGGGATGCCCAGCTTTTCCTGGCAATACAGGGCCTGCGAGGCGAATGCCTCGTTCAGCTCCCACAGGTCGATGTCCTGCACTTTCAGGCCGTGGCGCGCGAGCAGCTTGGGCACCGCGTAGACCGGGCCGATGCCCATTTCGTCCGGCTCGCAGCCGGCGATGGCAAGGCCGCGGAACGCGCCTAGCGGACGGATGCCGGCGCGCTGCGCCTCGGCCGCTTCCATCAGTACGCAGGCGGCGGCGCCGTCCGACAACTGCGAGGCATTGCCCGCCGTGACGAATTGGCCTTCGCCGCGCACGGGCGCCAGGCCGGCCAGCGCCTCGTAAGTCGTGCCGGGACGGTTGCAGGTGTCCTTGTCCACCGTCACTTCGCGTTCGGTGACGGCGCCGGTGGCGCGGTCCGTGACGGACATGGTGGTGGTGACCGGAATGATTTCCTCGCGGTAGCGGCCTGCGGCCTGCGCCGCCTCGGTGCGCGCCTGGCTTTGCGCGGCAAAGCGGTCCTGCGCCTCGCGGCTGATGCCGTAGCGGGCAGCCACGATGTCGGCAGTCTCGATCATGGGCAGATAGAGTTCGGGCTTGTTGGCGACGATCCACGGGTCCATGCCGCTGACGCCATCGTCGCGGGTGCGGATTTGCGACACCAGCTCCACGCCGCCCGCAATCACGGCTGGTGCGCCGTCCATCACGATGCGGCTCGCGGCCGACGCGATCGCCTGCAGGCCGGATGCGCAATAGCGGTTGATGGTGGCGCCGCCGACGCTGACAGGCAGCTCCGCGCGGATCACGGCCTGGCGGCCGATGTTGCGGCCGGTCGCGCCTTCCGGATAGCCGCAGCCGATGAACGCGTCTTCGATCAGCGCGGGGTCGATGCCGGCGCGGTCCACGGCGGCGCGCACGGCGTGCGCGGCCAACGTGGGCCCGGCAATCAGGTTGAATTCGCCGCGCCCCGCCTTGGTGATGGGGGTGCGGGCAGTGGAAACGATGACGGCTTCACGCATGAGGGTTCCTAGGATGAATTCGGATCAGGCGGCGTTCAGGCTGCCGAAGGTGCGGCCGGACTCGGCCAGTTCCACGAGCAGCGGCGACGGCTTCCAGAACGCGGGGTCTTCCTTCGCAAAGCTGCGGATGTCGGCAAGAATGCTTTGCAGGCCCACGCTGTCGGCGTAGTGCATCGGGCCGCCGCGGTGGCGCGGAAAGCCATAGCCGGACAGGAACACGACGTCGATGTCGGACGGGCGCAGCGCGATCCCTTGGTGCAGCACGTTCGCCGCTTCGTTGACCATCGCAGCCAGATAGCGGCGCAGGATGTCTTCCTGCGTGAACGGGCGGGGTGTGACGCCGGCGCGGCGGCGTTCTTCGTCGATGATGGCCAGCACTTCCGGGTCGGGCGTGCCCTGGCGCGCCCCATCGGGGTACAGATAAAAGCCGCGGCCGGTCTTCTGACCAAACCAGCCGCGCTCGCAGAGGCGGTCAGGAATCTGCACGTAGCGCAGCGCCGGATCGCGCGTGGCGGCGCGGCGCTTGCGCGTCGCCCAGCCGATGTCTCCGCCGGCCAGATCGGCCATCTGGTACGGACCCATCGGATAGCCGAACGCGCGGACGGCGGCGTCGATGTCGTAAGGCGAGGCGCCGTCCTCCATCATCATGTCCGCCGCCTGGCGGTGCACGGCCAGAATGCGGTTGCCGATGAAGCCATCGCACACGCCCGCGCGCACGGGAATCTTGCGCAGCCGTCGCGCCAGCTCGAAGCCGGTGGCGACGGTGTCCGGCGCGGTGTGGCGGCCGACCACGATCTCCATGAGCTTCATGATGTTGGCCGGCGAGAAGAAGTGCAGCCCCAGCACGTCGGCCGGTCCGCGCGTCGCTTCGGCGATGCGGTCCACGTCCAGGTAAGAGGTATTGGTGGCCAGCACGGCGCCGGGCTTGGCGACGCGGTCCAGTTGCGCGAAGACCGCCTCCTTGACGGCCATGTCTTCGAACACGGCTTCGATGATGAGGTCGGCCTCGCCCAGCGCGTCATAGCTGGTGGCCCCGGTGTAGCGCGCCATGCGCGCTGCGCGTTCGTCGGCGCTGATCCGGCCTTTCTTGACCAGCAGGTCGTACACCTGCTCGACGCGCGCGCGGCCACGCGCCAGCGCGGCCTCGTCCTGTTCCACCATCACGACCGGCAGCCCCGCATCGAGCACGGCCACGGCAATGCCCGCGCCCATCGTGCCGCCGCCGACGATGCCCACGCGCTCAAGCCGCCGCGAGCGCGCTTCCTTCAGCTCGGGAATCTTGGCGGTTTCGCGTTCGGCAAAAAACGCGTGGACCAGCGCGGCGCGCTGCGGGCTGTCCAGGCATTGCAGGAAGAGCGCACGCTCGATGCGCAGGCCTTCGTCGAAGGGCTGCTCGATGGCTGCGCGCACCGCGTCGACGATTTTGGCGGGTGAGTACAGACCGCGGGTGGTAGCGGCGACGCGTTCGGCGGCGGCATCCACCACCGCCAGTTGCGCTTGCCGGTCTTCCAGGGCCTCGGCCGCGTCACGTGTGCGACGCGGGCCGGCGTTCAGCGCCAGCAGTTCGCGCGTGTAGGCCAGGCCTGCATCCAGCGGATCTTCTTCAAGGGACAGCGCGTCGACCAGCCCCGAAGCCAAGGCGGCCTCGGCGGGCAAATGTTTGCCGGTCAGCATCAGATCCAGCGCGGCCTGTGCGCCCATCAGGCGCGGCGCGCGCTGCGTGCCGCCCGCGCCGGGCAGGAGGCCCAGGTTCACTTCGGGCAGACCCAACTTGGCAGTAGGCAGCGCCACGCGATAGTGCGCCGCCAGGGCGATCTCCAGCCCGCCGCCCAGCGTTGCGCCGTGCAGCGCGGCGACGACCGGCTTGGCGCTGGCTTCGATCTGGTTGCACAGGTCGGGTAGCAGGGGCGGTTGCGGCGGCTTGCCGAACTCGCGGATGTCGGCGCCCGCGATGAAGTTCTTTCCGGCGCCCATCAGCAGAATCGCGCGGACCCGCGAATCGGTCTGCGCCTGGGCGATAGCTTCAGACACGTCACGGCGCACGGCGGCGCTCAGGGCATTCACAGGGGGATGGTCGATGACGATGACCAGGATGTCTTCGTAGCGGCGCGTCTGGGCCGCGCCGGTGCTTGCGCTGTCTGTCATGGACAGTGTCTCCAATGATGCTTCCTGCTCGCGCGCCGCGCCGGCATGCCGGTGCGCCGACGCCTTGCGCGAACGGAGCCTTGGCGGGCCAGGGGTGGCCCGTCTCTTATGGCTTTATTCTTTCGCAGCAAAGATGTCTTGACAATGACATCGATAATTGACACTCCGGACAAGAAAATTTGACAATGCACGGCAAGGAGCGCCGCCATGGACACCAAATCCCTTACCCTGCTCGTCGAAATCCTGGACGCGGGCAATCTCAGCGAGGCCGCGCGCCGCCTGAAGATGACGCGCGCCAACGTCAGCTATCACCTCAGCCAATTGGAGCGTTCGGTCGGCATGCAGCTGGTGCGGCGCACGACGCGGCGCGTGGAACCCACCGAGATCGGTCTGAAGCTGTACAAGCACGGGCGCAGCATCCAGGACGAACTGGCGGCAGCGCGCGAATCGATCGAAACACTGGGCAAGACACCCCAGGGCAAGGTGCGCCTGAGCGTGCCCAGCGGCTACGGGCAGTTCGTGATGACGCCATGGCTGCTTGAGTTCAAGAAAACCTATCCCGACATCGTGCTGGACGTGCTTTTTGAGAACAGCGTCGAGGACCTGCTGCGCGACGAAGTCGACATTGCCGTGCGCATCATGTCCGAACCGCCGCAGCATCTGGTCGCGCGTGAACTCGGCCAGGTCCGCTACGTGGCCTGTGCGTCCAGGGACTACGCGGAAAGCCGCGGGCTTCCCCAGCGGCCCGAAGACCTCGCCGGCACGCCCGTCATCAGCGCCGCCGTGATCGGCCGGCCGCTGCGCCTGTCGGCCTACTACGGCGGCCAGCCCCGCCAGCATGTCGTGCTGGAACCCACCGTCATTTCCCGCAACTATGCCTTCCTGCGCGACGCCATCCGCGCGGGGCTGGGCGTGGGCGTCGTGCCGGACTACGTAGTCCATGAGGACATCGCACGCGGCGAACTTGTGCCCGCGTTGACCGATTGGCGCTTGAGCATTTTTGGGCGTGGCATGTATATGCTTTACATGCCCAACCGCCACCATCCACGGGCGCTCGCGATGATCATCGAATTCATCCTGGAGCGGGCGCAGCGGCAGCACGATGGCGAGCCGGGCCTGCTGGCAATCGGCAGCGGCTGAACCCGCCAGGCACGCAACTTGCTGACGGCCTTCGCAAACCGGATGTGAGGGGAAAGATGGACAGCGCAACGCCAGTGGTCACTTCGCCGCAGAGGGAGGGCCCAGAACCCGTGGCGGCTGAGGCCGCCGAAAAAAAGACCGAACCGCCGGCCGAGAAGACCGATCCTTCTGAGGAAAAAGTCACGGCGCAGGACGCCGGCCTCATCAAGCCACCGTCACCCACGCCGCTCGTGCGCGTCAGCGGCTTCTGTCTGGTGACGCTGACCGTCCTTGCCGTGTTGTTCGGGCTGAAGGCGGGGCAGGAGTTCATCGTTCCGGTGGTCATGGCGATTGTGGTCGCCTATACGCTGGATCCCGTCGTCGCCTTGTTTGAACGGTACCGTGTGCCGCGGTGGCTGGGCACCATTCTCGTGATGTTGGCGATCGCAGTCGGGGTCGTGGGCGTGATCTACGTCACGCAGGACCAGGTCAGCGCCATGATCAACGCGCTGCCGGAAATATCGAGCAAGCTGTCGCGCACGCTGGGCGGCCTGCTGAGCGGCGACGGCTCCCTGATGGAAAAGTTGCGCAACGCAGCAAGCATCCTGCAGGAATCCGGCGCGCCCAAGCCCGGCGGGCGGGTCGTCGTCGCCAAGTCGGACGGCGGGCTGAGCGACATCCTGTTGTGGGGCTCCAAAGGGCTGGCGACTTTCGTCGGTCAGGCCACCATGTGCGTGTTTCTGGTGTTCTTCCTGCTGCTCTCGGGCAACGCCTTCAAGCGCAAGTTCGTGAAGATGGCAGGCAACACGCTGTCTCAGAAGAAGATCAGCGTGCACATGCTGGACCAGATCAACAGCTCGATCCACATGTACATGGCGATGATGCTGGTGACCAATGTGGCACTGGGGCTGTTGTCGTGGATCGCCTTTCGCTTGCTTGGGCTGGAAAATGCCGCGACGTGGGCGGTGGTGGCGGGGGCGCTGCACATCATTCCGTACTTCGGTCCGCTGCTGACGGCGGTGGGCACCGGTGTCGCGGGACTGGTGCAGTTCGGTGAACTCGGCCCCGCGCTGGCCATCTCCATGAGTTCCGTCGGGATCGCGTTGTTGATTGGCGTCGTCGTCACGACCTGGATGTCTGGCCGCATCGCGCGGATGAACGCCGTGGCCGTGTTCATCCTGCTGCTGCTTTTCACATGGCTGTGGGGCATCTGGGGAACGCTGCTGTCCGTGCCCATTGCCTTCATCGCGAAGGTGGTGGCCGATCATATCGAAGGGTTGGAGGCGTTGTCGGAGTTCCTGAGCGAGTAGGGCGGATGGCGGTGTCCGGGGGCAATGGCCGGGCCGCTTTCGATTGGTATGCTCGGGGCTTGCATCACCGGATCCTTCATGACCGACACTTCCCAAACCCAACGAATCGCTGGCGCGCACACTGCGCTGGATGCCGATGCCCGGCGCGCGCAATTGCGCCGCATGAAGATCGGGGCGCTGGCGCTGCTGGTCGCCATGGTCAGCGGCTTCATCACCAGTCATGTCATGGGCGGGCAGGGCGCGTGGGCCTGGGTGCGGGCGTTTTGCGAGGCGGCCACCGTTGGCGCGTTGGCCGACTGGTTCGCCGTGGTTGCGCTCTTCCGGCGGCCGATGGGCCTGCCCATTCCGCATACCGCCATCATCCCCAGCAACAAAGACCGCATCGGCGACAGCCTGGCGATCTTCGTGCGCGATCACTTCCTGGACCCCGACACCCTCATTGAAAAGAGGCGTGTCTTCGATCCCGCCGCGCGGCTGAGCCGCTGGCTGGCCCGGCCCGCGCAGGCGCACGCCCTGAGCGATGGGGCGCGCCGCGTGGCGCTGCAGACGCTGGACCTGCTGGACGATCGGGCCGTGCGCGGTGTCATCCAGGAATTCGTCGTCAGCAATCTGCGCCGTTGGGATGCGGCGGGCACCGCCGGCGAGGTGTTGGGCTTGTTGACCCGCGACGGGCGGCACCAGGAGCTGCTGGACGCCGCGATGGAACGCCTGGGCGGCTACCTGGCCGAGGAAGACGTCAAGGAGCGCGCCTCGACCCTGCTTGTGAAGTTCGCCCGCAAGGAATGGCCGCGCATCATCGCCGCGGTGGACGTGGTCAAGTCCGTCGACAACATCGCCGACAACCTGGCCGACCGCCTGGCGCGCGCCCTGGTCGAAGAACTGCGCGACGTGCTGTCCGAGCCCGACCACCCCGTGCGCCGCGACTACGAGGCGTGGGTGATGAACTACATCGAACGCCTGAAGACGGATCCGGCGCTGGCCAGCCAGGTCGAAGCGCTGAAGCAGCGCGCCATTGACCACCCCAAGGTCCAGGAATACGTTCAGGGCCTGTGGGACGACATCCATGCGGCGCTGCGGCGCGACCTGGCGGACGAACATTCCGCGCTGGCCGCGCATCTGGAAAGCGCGCTGCTGGCGCTGGCCCGCAAGCTGGGCGAAGACCCCGGCCTGCGCGACGCCATCAACAACCACATCCTGGGCGGCGCGCGGCGCCTGACCGGACGGCTGCGTGTTGGCGTCACCGAGCACATTTCGCGCACCGTCAAGAACTGGGACGAGCGTCATCTGGTCGACGAACTGGAACTCAGTGTGGGGCGCGATCTGCAATACATCCGCTTCAACGGCACGCTGGTGGGCGGCCTGATCGGCGTGCTGCTGCATGCGGTGGTCCTGATCGTGAACGGCTAAGCATGGTCTTCGGCCTTTTCCCACACCGTGTCACAACCTTGTATCAGGAACGAAGTTTTCTGGCGGACCGCCCGGCCCCGGTGCTATCTTCATCTGCGCCGCCGGCTGCGCGAGGCGCGCCTTGCACCGATGGCCGCCCGCAGCTTGCGGGCATCTTTCCAGGAGGCAATTCATGAAGAAATTCTCGATGCTTGTCACGGCGCTGGCATTGGCGGGCGCATCCAGCGCGGCGCTGGCCGAAGACGTCTCGATGTCGTTCCTGACGCCCGATGGCGTCGGCAAGAGCGCCGGCACCATCACCCTGAAAGACACCAAGGAAGGGCTGCAATTCACGCCCCACCTTAAAGGCCTGCCGCCCGGCGAGCGCGGCTTTCATGTGCACGAGAAAGGCTCGTGCGAGCCCGGGCCGGTAAGCGGCAAGACCGCGCCGGGCGGCGGCGCGGGCGGGCACCTGGATCCCAAGGGCACCAAGGCGCACAAGGGACCGATGGCTACCGATGGGCATCAGGGCGACCTGCCGTTCCTCACCGTCGCGGCCGATGGCAGCGCGACGAAAACCGTGCTTGCGCCGCACCTGAAGCTGGCTGACGTGAAGGGCCGGGCGTTGATGATCCACGCTGGCGGCGACAACTACAGCGACAAGCCCGAGCCGCTGGGCGGTGGAGGCGGACGTATCGTTTGCGGCGTCGTCAAATAGGGGGAGTGCGCCGGCGGGCGCTTTCCTCAAGCCGTGCCGTTGCGGCCGTACTGCCGGTAGCCGTCGCGCTGCGCCAACCGGTCGTAGTACGCCGCCACGGCGGGCAGCGCCGGCTTGGCGAACGGCGTCTCGAACCAGCGGTTTACGGACAGCCCCACCGGAATGTCGGCCAGCGTGAACCCACCGCCGGCCACATAAGCGCCGGTGGCGGCCAGCCGCTGGTCCAGAATCCCCATGAACCGGGCCCATTCGCGGCACGACGCCGCGATGGCGGCCTCGTCCCGGTACGCGGGCGACTGCCGCGCCAATGCCATGAAGGCGTAGCTCCACGACCGGTTCAGGTCGGTTGCCTGCCAATCCATCCACTGGTCCACCTGCGCCCGCAGCTTCGGCTCGGCCGGATACAGGTGGTGCCCCTGATACTGGCCCGCCAGATAGCGGATGATGGTGTTCGACTCCCACAGCACGAAGTCGCCATCCTGGATTACGGGCACCATGGCATTCGGATTGCGCGCCAGGAACTCCGGTTCCGATGTGGCTCTGAAACCGCTGCCCCAGTCTTCGCGATCAAACGGCAGATTCAGTTCAGCGCATGTCCACAGCACTTTGCGCACGTTGATGGACGAGGCTTTTCCCAATATTTTCAGCATGTTGGCTACCGCGGGCGGGGCGTTTTTCGGATTCGGAGGTCGTCGCAGTCTAGCGGGCCGGGGAACGTGCCGCCATATACAGATTCGGGTGCTGGCAAGCAGAACAGATGCCGCGGGAACGGCACGTGACGGACAAGACCAGATTGCCGCTATCCACGCGCTCCTATATTGCCGATACCGTTGCGCTGATCCTGTTCTTTACGACGACAGGCATCATCAACGAGCGGTGGATCGCGGGAATGACCTGGGAGCAGGTGTTCCACGCGCGGCTGATCGGCGGTGCGCTGATGATTCCGGTAGGTAGGCCTTACGGTCTGTGGCGCGACTGGATAATGCGGCGCGCGAAGGACACGCGCGCGTCCCGGCTGCTTTGGGACAGCGTGGCGCTGATGAGTTTCCAAGTACCCATTTATGCCGCGATCATCGCGATCAGCGGCGCATCGGGCGACGGCCTGGTGCGTGGCGTATTGGGCGCAGCCGTGATGATGCTGGTATTGGGCCGGCCATATGGCGCGTTCCTGAATGCGATCAGGCGCGTGTTCGGTCTGCCGCCGGGCGGCGCGCGGCCGATGTCGCTTAACGAGTAAGCCGTGCGCTTGGGCCTGTCGTGATTGCCGCTCGATGAGTCCCCGGACTTGAAGTGTGCCGGGTACTCGTCGAGCGGCGGTGGTATTGAATCCGCGACGCGGGTATTACATCGTCGGTTGCGGAATCGGCGTTTCCGCCGGCATCGAGCCCGTCATGCGCGCCGGGCAACCCGACAGACCCCACTTTGTCACGATGCCCTTTTCGATCATGAACTTCTCGACGCACACGTGATAAGCCGAAATCGGGCCCCAGATCTCTTCGTACGAAATAATTCTTGCACCGCTTTCAAGCGTGTAGCTCTTCTTGGGCGGTCCCCACTTGGAAACCAGTTGCTCTTCGGTGCTGCCTACCCATGCTGCATTAACGTCGTTGTAGGTCTTGTTCCGCTTGCCGGTAATCATGCTCATCTGCGCGGAAGTGCAACCCGCGAGCAGCGCAGGCAAAACCACAAGCAGTGCAATTTTTCTCATTTTGATTGTTACCCCGAAGATCGACGATTGGGACTGAGGCGCCTGAACGCGGCACGTTGTTGCTTGACGTTGTGCCTGCATGTCTCACGCACGGCGGCTGCCGCGCGGTGAGGAGGCTGGCCTCGCTTTTTCATGATTTTTGAGGCGCCAATGTATCAGATAGGTACACGGGCGACCGGTAACAATCCTGACGGTTTGTATGGCCTGCAGGCGCGGCCACGTTTGTGGCGCGCGGGGCGTTCAGCGCATGCCGTTTTGCCAATTGCCCTCAACAGCGCCCACGCGACCCGAAATTCTTTCGGTGTATGCTTGCCGCCAAAATGCACTGTGCCGGTGCATGAAACTCTGTCTGCACACCATGACCAAGGCCTTGTTAGTCGAAGACGATGCGAAGCTGGCGCGCCTGATCGCGCAGTTTCTGGAACAGCACGGATTCAATGTTGTTCAGGCGTATCGCGGTGATCATGCGGTGGATGCGTTTCGTCGTCACGAGCCGGCCATCACCATTCTGGATCTGATGCTGCCTGGCCGGGACGGCCTGCAGGTCTGCCGGGATCTGCGGGCGTTCTCGGCTTCGCCGATCCTGATGCTGACTGCCCGCGAAGACGACGTGGATCAAATCCTGGGTCTGGAATCCGGCGCAGACGATTACGTCATCAAGCCTGTGGAACCGCGTGTTCTGCTGGCGCGGATCCGCGCCTTGATGCGTCGTCACAACCAGGCTGAAATGCAGCCCGAACTCCTGGTGTTCGGACCGTTGTCGATCGACCGTCAGACCCGCGCGGTCGTGCTGGCAGGCGCAGAGGTCGACCTGACGACGCTGGAATTTGAAATGTTGTGGGCGTTGGCTAGCCAGGCTGGCCAGGTGCTGACGCACGACGATCTGCTCAACGCCGTGCGCGGTATCGAGTTCAACGGGCTCGATCGCACCGTGGACGTGTGCATCAGCAAATTGCGCCGCAAGCTGGACGACGATCCGCGTGACCCGGCGCGCATCAAGACCATCTGGGGCAAGGGCTACCTGTTCTCGCCCAAGGTCCACGAGCTGGGCAATGCTTAGGTTCGTCCTGCGCATCTTCGTGGTGCTGGCCGTCGGGTTCGTGCTGTCGAACGAGGTGGTGGACCGGGCGGCGAACTATCTCTTTGAGTCCGAGACAACCAACTACACGCGTGAAGCCGTGCGCGGTCAGCTGCACAGCCTGAAGCAGGAGCTGGCCCATGTGCCGCCCGAGGCGCGCCCCGACTACGTGCGCAATACGTTGGCGCCCCATTACGGCTTGGCGTTGCAGGTCCTGAATCCGGCCGACTACAACGCGGCGGAATTTGCGCTGACCGATGTGGAACGCCGCACCATCGACGCCGGCGGATTCTTCCTGCGCGACGACCAGATGAGCTTCGTGGCCGGCATACCCGGTCCGGGCGCGCAGTGGCTGATGGTCAAGCTGCCGCCCGAGCCGCTGGTCGGCACGTGGGTGATCGTCGCAATCTACGCCGCCCTGGGCGTGATGTTGTGTGGATTCATGCTGGTGTGGGCGCTGCCGGTCTGGCGCGATCTGGAAGCGCTGAAGACCGCCGCGCAGCGGATGGGACAGGGCGACCTGCGCGTGCGCGCCGAATTGTCGCGGTTTTCCAGCATCCGCGGGCTAGGCGACACGTTCAACCAGATGGCCGATCGCATCAGTGCGCTGATCAGCAATCAGCGCGAGCTGACCAACGCGGTGTCGCACGAACTGCGAACACCCATCGCCCGGTTGTCGTTTGAACTGGACATGATCGAGCAAGAGGCCGACCCCGCTGCGCGCAAGCGTCTTGTCGAGGAAATGAAGAACGATGTTGCCGAGCTGGACAGCATGGCATCAGAGTTGCTGATGTACGCCCGCCTGGAACACAAGCGCGACGACATCCCGCTACAGCCCCAGGATGCGCGCGGCTGGCTCGATTCCGTTGTGCAGCACGCATCGTTTGAGGCTGAGCGGGCGCGTGTGCATTGCGAAGTGACGCACTGTGAGGCGGGCGAAGTCCGGCTGCATCCGCGATACATGACGCGCGCGTTGCTCAACCTGCTGCAGAATGCCATCCGGCATGCCGGCGGGAACGTTCAGGTGGGACTGGCCAGTCCAGCGCCACTGAGTTACGTGCTGACGGTGGATGACGACGGACCCGGCGTGCCGCCTGCGGATCGTGAGCGTGTTTTCGATCCCTTCATCCGGCTCGACGAGAGCCGCGCGCGCGGCACCGGGGGAACGGGGCTGGGATTGGCTATCGTGCGCCGTGTGGCCCGATGGCACAACGGCGAGGCGCTGGTGTCCGACAGTCCGCTGGGCGGCGCCCGCTTCGTTATCCGTTGGCAAGCCGCCTGACTTGACCTGCCGCGCGCACAACGCACGCGCAAAGATCTTCACAAACTCCCTACAAAGCAGGAAGGATCGCGCGGCGGCGCATCGATAGCATCTCGGCATTTCTCTTTCACGGGTTGCCGTCATCCATGTTCTCGCTTGCCCGCCTGATTGCCCTCGGATCGCTCTTCGTCGCTGTGGGCGGTTGCCAGGGGTTGCCACCCGACGCGCCCGCGACGATCCAGAAAGGGGACTATGCGGCGGTGGTCGACTACCTGACCGAGCGCATCCCTTACGAAATGGGCGTGTCCAAGGTTCCCGGCCTCTCCATTGCGGTCGTGGACGATCAGCGCATCGTCTGGAGCACGGGTTTCGGGTACGCGGATACGTCACGGCATCGGCGGGCGACCGGCGACACGCTGTACCGCGTGGGCGCCATCAGCAAGGTCGTCACCGCGTCGGCGGTGCTACGCGCCGCGGACGACGGCTTGCTGTCGCTGGACCGGCCGGCTGACGACGCCTTGACATACGGGCGCCTCGAGCCGCGCCGCAACGCCGCGCAGTGGATGGATGCTGCGCCCTTCACCGCCCGCACGCTTCTGCGCGTGTATCCGGCCACGCTGGAGGACACGATGGGCCGAGCCCGGGCCGACATGGCGTATGCCCTGCTGGGCGACATGGTGGCGCATGCGGCACAAGAACCTCTTGACGCGTACGTGAGGCGCACCGTTCTTCGACCCCTGAACATGCCGCGCGCGGGATTTCATCTGCACGAGCGCATGAAGGGGCAGCGGGCGGCCGGCTACCGGCGCGGCCAGCCGTGGGCGGAAGCGCCACAGCCGAACGCGGCGGCAGATGGCCTGTGGATGAGCGCTTCGGAGATGGCGCGCTTTTCCAGCATGTTGTTCGGGCAAGGCAGAGCCGGCGCCGGATCCGGGGCAGGACGGGTGCTGTCCGAGCGATCCGCGCAGACGTTGCTGGGTTTGGAAACGGTGGCGGTCAGCAGCTTGGATCTGGATTGCCGACTTGCCTTGACATGGCTGGCCGTGCCCTGCGGCGACGAATTGGTGAGCGCGGCGTCGCTACGTGACCACAGCGGTGCGACGGAAGCATTCCACTCGCGGTGGCTATTGGCCCCCCAGGAGACTTGCCGTGATGGTCATGAGCAATGCGGATGCGGGCGAGGCGCTGGTTGGCATGGTTGCGACGCTGACAATGCGCCTGATGCGCCAGGCCAGGCATGGCACGTAGTCGCCGCCCGGGGCGGCTAGCGCAATGCGCCGCGGACAACTTGTGAAGTTGTTTAAAGGGCCGTGCAAGCTTCTTCACAATTGTTCAAAGGACGCCGGAATGATGCCGGCCACCTGCCGATACATTGCCCGCCAGCGGCCGACCGGCCGCGTGATAAGCATGGAGGCCGCAGGTGTCGGAAATCGTTGTGTATGTCAGAAGCAAGCCGCAGCTTGGCGACCAGATCGTCGCCATGCCGACGCTGTATCAGCTCAAGACATGGTGGCCGTCGCGCCGGATAAAGGTGGTGGCGCCTGACGATGTGGGCAGCTTCTACCGGGCGTTGCCCTGGGTCGATGAGTTCGAGCGCGCGGCTACGTTTTTCGACTATCTGCGCAGTCTGAGAAAAGAAACGCGCATGTCCGTCAGCCTGCATCACAGCAGCGAGCGCTTCGGCGTGGTCAACCTGCTGCGCCCGCCGTCGATCCGGTTGGGGTTCCGCAACGCCCGGATCAGCGACCTGGCCTGGACGCATTGCCACCGCAAAGACGTCACGGAATACATCGGCCAGGCCAATCTGCGCGTCCTGGCCGCATATCGGCCGTTCGACCTGGAGGGCGCGACGCGCGCGTGCTTTCATATGCTCGCCCGTCAGCACGTGCACTCGGTGCGGGGCGCCGATGTGGTGATGATTCCCGGGGGCGGCGCGGGCGCTTTCAAGCGGTGGAGCCTTGCAAACTACGTGAGGCTGGCCGACAGGCTGAAACCGCTGCTGGGCGCCGGCGCCCGCTTTTTGTTCGTGCTTGGGCAGCAGGAAAGCGCCGAGCGGGATGCCCTGCAGGCGATGCAGCGGTCCGACTTTTCCATTGCCTATTGCCGGCCCATTTCGGAATTAAGCGCCATCATGTTGCGCGCGCGCCTGGTGGTGGCCAATGACTGCGGTCCCTCGCATATCGCGCAGGGCGCTTGTGTGCCCTATGTCGGCATCTTCAATGAGGCGAATCCCGAGTGGTTCTGGCAACGGCCCGGATCGGCGTTCGTCGTCCCGCGACACCCCCAGAGCGGCATCAATTCGATCACGCCTGGTGAGGTGCTTCCTGCCTGCCTGGATGTACTGGATCATCATGCGCATTCTGCATACGCTCGCTGAGCGCAGCCTCGGCGGCCTGGAGTTCCGCACGCTGGAGCAGGCAAGCTGGCTGCACGACCGTGGCTACGACGTCGCGATCGCCTCGCCGTCGGACAGTGCCGTCAGCCACGCCGCGCGCGAGCGCAAGCTGACGACCGTGGACATCGATTTCAATCCCGCGTACTCGATCCGGACCGTCCTGGCGCTTCGCCGCGCCATCCGAACCCTTCGCATTGAGGTCATCGACAGTCACAGCCGTGCCGACGCGAAGACCGCCGCGCTCTGCCGTGATCTGTGCGCCGTCGTCCGGACGCGTCACTTCGCCAAACCCATGCGTTCCTCCCTGCGCCGGCGGCTGGAATGGGCGATCGGCTGCGATCACGTCATCGCAACCAGCGAAGTCGGCAAACAGGAGCTCCTGGCGGCCCGGTTGGCCGCTGAAGACAGGATCAGCGTCGTCGGGGAGTGGGCCGCGGACAAGTTCTTTTCGCCCAATGATGGGCTCGATGCCAGCCTGCACATCCGACGCGCCCTAGGGGTGCCCACGCCCAGAGCCGCTTACGTCGTCGCCACCATCGGGATGTTGCGGCCAGAAAAAGGGCAGGCTGACCTGCTTCACGTCGTGCAACGCCTGCGCATCCGAGGGGTGCCGGCGGTGGCGCTCGTCGTCGGCATGGCGACCGCTCGCACGCAACCCTATGCCTATGCGCTTTACCGTCTGGCGATCGAGCTTGGCATTTCGGACTATGTGGTGTTTGCCGGTCACCGCATCGATGTGCCTGACATGATCCGTGCGGCGGATGTCGTGCTGGTCCCATCCGCAACGGAAGCCTGGTCGCGTATCGTGCCCGAGTCGTTCGCCGCATCCCGGCCAGTCGTTGCCAGCGATGTGGGCGGCTTGCCGGAGATTGTCGTACCCGGTCAGACAGGCTGGCTGGCCGCGCCCGGCGATATCGCGGGCTATGCCGACTGCATCATGCAGATTCGAAGCCGGCCATGGCGTACCCACACCATCGTCGCCAATGCGCGGGCGTTCGCAGATACGCGCCTGCGCCTGGGCGAACAGATGCTACGCACACTCGCGGCGTATCGCCGGGCCCTGGGCGCCAGCTCGCCGTCTGACGGCCGCAAGTGTGGGGAGGCGTCTGCATGAATGTGGTCGACGCACCCTGCAAGGTGGCGGGAGGTGGGCCGGTGGGGCGCGCGCGGCCCGCCGATGGCCCGATCCCGGCGTACGGTGAAACGCCGCAGCCTTTGGAAGCCATGGCTGGCGGCCATCTGCTGGCGGGCCATGGCGAGCACGGACGCACGGGCATCCTTCTGATTCACCGCGTGGGCGGCCTGCCAAGCGAGCTGCACGAGCTGGCGAGCGGCCTGAATCGTCACGGCTATACGGTGCTCGTGGTCAAGCTGGCGGGGCACTGTGGCGCTGCGCAGGATCTGGCGGGCGCAGAGTGGCTGGATTGGTTGGCCAGCGTGCGGCGTGGCGCGGATGTGCTGGCGAGCCGGGTTGAACGCGTGATCGTCGGCGGCGTTTCCACGGGGGCCGTGCTGGCGCTCGCCCTAGCGCAGGAACGTCCGTTTCACGTGGCCGGCGTCCTGGCGCTGTCGCCCGTGTTTCATCATGACGGCCGGACGGTTCCGCAACGGGTGAGGGTGGCATTACGGCTGCTCGTCGCGAGGGCACTGGGCATAGGCCGGCATCGGGCGCTGCAGCGTCGGGAGCGCGCGGCGGGCTTGCCGCGCATCCCCTGGTGGTCGCTTGCCGAGATGCGCAAACTGTCGGCCTCGGTATCGCGCCACTTGCACGTGCTGCGCGCTCCCTGCCTTGTCATTCATGCGCGGCAGGATGACGTGGCGCCCGTATCGAACGCGTTCAAGATTTTGAAGGGGGCGCGCAACACGAATGTGCAGCTGCAGTTGCTGACAGATCGCCGTCACGTGGTCACGATGGGCCGCGGGTGCGGGGATGTGGTCTCGCGGGTGGCGGCGTTTGTCAGCAACACGTCCCTTAACCCTTCGCCGCCGGCAAAGCCTTCAGCAACGCTTCGTTGAACCGCTTTGGATCCTGCACCTGCGGCGAATGGCCAAGCTCCGGCCACGTGACGAGCTTTGCATTCGGAATGGCCTTTGCCGCCTTCGGCCCCAGCTCAGGATAGTTGCCGAGCTGTTTTGCCACCTCGGGCGCCGCGGCGTCCTTGCCGGGGGCGGTATTGTCCTTTTCCCCGATGAGCAGCGTGGTGGGCACGGCGATCTGGCCGAACTCGTGCACGACGGGCTGCGTGTAGAGCATGTCGTAGGTCAGCGCCTGGTTCCACGCAACGCGTTCGCGACCTTCGCCTTGCAGCATGCCTGCCGCCATCAAGACCCACTTGTCGTAGTCGTCGCGCCATTGGCCGGCGTAGTAGGTGCCCAGCTGGTACTTCTTCATGCCTTCGAAGTTGGCTTTGAGCTCGCGCTGATACCACTCGTCGATGCTGCGGTAGGGCACGCCTTTCTGTTTCCAGTCTTCCAGGCCGATGGGGTTCACCAGCACCAGGGCGTCGGTCTGCGGGCCGTACATCAGCGCGTAGCGCGCGGCGAGCATGCCGCCCATGGAGTGGCCGACGATGCTGGCGCGGTCGATTTTCAAGTGATCGAGCAGGGCGTGCGTGTTGGCCGCCAGTTGATGAAACGAAAACTGGTAGGCCTGCGGCTTGTCGGATTTGCAGAAGCCGATCTGGTCGGGCACGACGACGCGGTATCCGGCTTGGCTCAGGGCGGCGATGCTGGCGTCCCAGGTGGCGCCGCAGAAATTTTTGCCGTGCATGAGCACGACGGTCTTGCCATTGGGCTTGGCGGCGGCCACGTCCATGTAGGCCATCGAGAGTTTCTGGCCTTGCGTGTCTAGCGCCAGCCGCTTGACCTCGTGCGGATACTCAAAGCGCTCCAGGTTAGGACCGTAGTCCGGCACCTTGGGGGCGTCTGCCGCGATGGCGCTGCCGGCAAGCGCCACGCCCGCGCAGAGCGCGCTCAGCCGGAGATGTTGGGATCGTGTCATTCATGTGACTCCTGTTATGACGCCGGCCCGCTGCCGGCGCTGTACAACAGGGACAGCAAAAATGGGGCCTGGGTTCCGCAGGCGGTGAATGTAAAGGGCAGGCGCCAAGCGGCGGCAGTCGTCAAACGCCTGCTTGCTCCGCGCGCAGCGGCGGTCCAACGCGCACACGCAACGTCAGGCCGATCTGCGGGATCAGGATGGGTGATTCTTGTTTGGTGGAAGGAATGAACTCGAAGGCCATCGTCATTCTCCCTGCGTCGCGGGGGCGGCGGACAGTGCCGGCAGCAGGCCGCCGGTGCCTGGCGGGTAATGCGACGCTGCATATTGTCTGGCCTTGGCCTGGAAATAGGCTTCGACCCACTTGAAACGCTCGCCGTCCTTGGCAAGTCCGACGGTGTTTGCAATGGCGGCGAGGCTGATGGTGTGTCCGCCCGCGCCCCAGTTGCCTTCCGAAACTTCCTCGATGATGACCAATGCGCCGCTGCCGTCTTCGCGCGTGGCGCCCAGGCTTTCCATCATGGCTGCGTGCACCGACGCGTGGACCTCGGACTTGTGCTGCTGGCTCATGTAGCCTTCCGGAATGCTGACGCGGGCGAGCAGGCGGCCGTGGGTGCGGATGGGCGTGTCGTCGATCTTACCGCCAACCCACCAGTCTTCGGCGGGCACTTCGGTGAACAGCACGGACGCGAAAGCTAAACCGCCCGGGGTGCGGGCGCCGCCTTCCATCGTCAGCAGCACTTCCGTCAGCCGCTTGCCCATTTCGTTCTTGCTGGCGGGGTCGAGCATCCCCTTTGCGTAATACAGTTGAATCACTGGCATGACATTTCTCCTCGCATCCCCAAAACCGGGGGCAAGCGGCGGGTGAATTCAAGCGCCGCTTGCAACGCAGGTTGATCTGAACGGCGTTACTGGATGGTTTCAATAATGAGGAGATCGGCGCCTTCACCGTCCGTCTGAATCGTGATGGGGCGGTCGCCCCACACGCCTCGGCTATCGCGGCGCGCCAGCGTGATGCCATCGACGCTGGCCTCTCCGTCCAGCATGAACACATACACGCCATGACGGTTTGATTTGGGCGCGTATTGCAGATGCATTGCCTGATCGGCCACCAACCTTGAAACGGATACGTCCTGGCTGATTCGCAAGGCGCCGTCGGCGTTGCCCACCAGTTGCGTAAGCTGATTGCGGCGTGTGCTCGCATCGAAATGGCTGCGCGTATAGGAAGGCGGCGTCAGCAGGCGGTCGGGCAAGAGCCACAGATACAGCACTTGCATATCGGTGCTGGCCAGATTCAATTCGGAGTGCTTGCCGCCGGAGCCGGCAGAGAAGGCGTAGAAGTCGTTCGGTCCGAGTTGGTCGATGTTGCCCACCGTGTTCACGTGCGTCAGCGTGCCCGCCAGGACGAACGCGCAAATGATGAAGTCGTGGTGGCGGTGCATGTTGTAGCCGCTACCGGCGCCGCTGAATACTTCCTCGCCAAAAACGCGTATCCGGCCGAATCCAGGGATGCCGCTTTGGTAAGCGCCAAAGTTGAAGCTGGAATGGCGGGTCACCATGCCTTCGGGGTGGCCGGCGATATAGCTGGACGCTTCGCCCGTCGACAGAAATTTTTCAAAGCCGCGGTCGTGCGCGCGCAGCACAAAGTCTTTGTTCATGATGAGTTCTCGGCAGGCGTTCAGACGAGGGCGTGCGCGGCGGCTTCGGCGCTGGCGTACGGAAGTTCGACCATTTCGAACCGGCTCTTTGGGGTGCCGCAGTCGGGGCAGACCCAATCGTGGGGGATGTCGGCCCATCGGGTTCCTGGCGCAATGCCGTGTTCGGGCAGCCCCAGGGCTTCGTCGTACAGAAAGCCACAGCCAAGGCAGACGTGGCGCTTCAAAGGTTCATCCATAGATGTCTCCATTGGGCCAATTCGCCTCGGCCCGGGGCGAGCGCATCAGGTAGCGCGTGACGCATTTATATAGCGCGTCACGCGCTACTGCAAGGGATTTGATATAGTGACGGTTCGATTTTTCCGGGGGATCTCGATGGAAAGCGTCACCAATTTGCGGGAAACGGTGCTGGCGCAACTGCGCTCCCGCATCGTGTCGGGCGAAGCGGCACCGGGCACCATTTATTCCGTGCCGGCAGTGGCGACCGAGATGGGCATGTCGACGACCCCCGTGCGTGAGGCGTTGCTGGAACTGAGCCGTACGGGTCTGGTGTCGCCGCTGCGCAATCGGGGGTTCCGTGTGGAAGCGGCCACGCCCAAGGACCTCGAGAACCATTTTGACGTGCGCATCATGCTCGAATCGGGGGCGCTCGTCGCAATTGCGCGGGCGGGTCTCACCGACGCGGCGCCGCTGATTGAGCTGGCCGATGCGGTTGCCGCCGCCGTCAAGGCAGGCAATGTCGCCGATTACATCGAAACGGACCGCCGGTTCCATGAAGCGTTGGTGTCGCGCGCGAACAATCCGCTGCTGACACGAATGATCATGGACCTGAGAGCCGACATGCGGCTGTATGGAATCAATTCGCCGGAGGGTCTGGAGCGGCAGCGCGCGTCCGTCTCGGAGCACTACGAAATGATCGAGTTGGCGCAAACGCGGCAGACCGAGGCAATTGCCGCGTTGATCACCCGGCATATCGAATCCTGGAAGCCGCTGCTGACGGCCGCGCTGCAGGACGTGGCGGCGGGGAGCGCGAGGGCATTCGCCTGATCAGCGCCAGGCGCCGCGGGCGAGGCGGCTGGCGGGACGCATTCCCCCGCAGCCTCACGTCCCATAGAGATTGGTCAACGATGCCTTGACGAACCCCCCATCCACCACGAGATCCTGTCCATTCACATACGAAGACGCATCGCTGGCAAGAAACGCGACGGCGCCGCCAATGTCCGCCGGCAGCCCGATCCGCCGTGCAGGAATGCTCGCGATGCGCTTGTGCAGCACACCTTCATTTCGATAGTGCGGTTCCGACAGTGGCGTGCGTATCATGCCCGGGCTGATGGAATTCGCGCGTATGCCTAGCGGTCCCCATTCCACGGCCATCTGGCGCGTCAGCGCCTGCAACGCCGCCTTGGTCGTGCCGTACGCCCCGAGCCGGGTGGGCGTCTGGGCCGAGATCGATGACACATTGATGATGCTGCCGCCCTGTTGATCCCGCATCAGCGGAAACACGGCCTGCGCGCATAGCAACGCGCCGCGCAGATTGATGCGGAAGATGCGGTCCCACAGGTCAAGCGGGAGCGTCTCCAGTCCCACCGGCGCCGCGCTGACGGCGGCGTTGTTGACCAGTATGTCGCAACGCGCGAATCGTGTTCGCACCTGGTTGGCCATTTCTGCAACCGAGGCGGAATCGGAGATATCACAACGCACGTTCAGGCCGCGATCGGCATCCGAGCCGGCAGGGCATGCGTTGACATCCACCTGGACGACGGCGGCGCCCATCGCATGCAGGTGCTCGCAAATGGCGAGACCGATTCCGCCGGCCGCGCCGGTTACCACCGCCACGCGGTCCTTCAAGGCATCGGAGGCAAAAGGAAGTTTGAAAGACGTGTCCATGAGCGCGACCTATTTGTTCTTCAGGTCAGCCACTTTCGCCAACCCCTGCCAGATGACGGCGTCGCGTTTGATGGATGCTGCGAATTCCTTTGCAGACATGTCCGCCGGCACGATCATGTTCTGGCCTTCGATTTTCTCCCGCACGTCCGGCGTGTGCTGCGCGCGATAGATCTCGGCGTTGAGCTTGTCGATGATGTCGGTCGGCGTGCCGGCGGGGGCGAAGACGCCGTACCAGCCGTCCGCCTCAAATTTGTAGCCTTGTTCCCCCAGCGTCGGGACGTCCATCGACGCGGGCCAGCGCCTTGATCCGGTCTGGCCCAGGGCGACCAGCTTGCCGCTGCGCATGTGGGGAATGGGCGAGGCGATGTCCATGAAGCCGACGCTGATGTTGTTGGCGATCAGGTCGGTGCTTTCGGTAACCAACTGCTTGTAGGGCACGTGCGGCATGTCCAGGCCATAGTGCGCCTTGATGCCTTCCATGGCCAGGTTGCCCGACGAGCCGGTGCCCCACGAACCATAGGCGAGTTTGCCGGGATTGGCCTTGGCGTACGCGACCATGTCGGCCAGGTTCTTGAAGCCGGTGGTCGGATTGGCGACCAGCAGGATTCCGGCGGCCCCGACCTGGGCGATAGGGAGCAGGTCATTTTCCGGATCGTACGGCAGCGAGGGAAGCACGACTGGATTGAGCAGGATGGCGGAGGAGGGGGCGAACAGCAGGGTGTAGCCGTCGGGCGCCGCCTTTGCCACCGTGTCGCACGCAATCATGCCGTTGGCGCCGGGCTTGGCTTCCACGACCACCGGCTGGTTCAGCGCCTTGGCAAGCGGCGCGGCGATCAGGCGCGCGAAGATGTCGCCGCCCGCGCCGGACGAGCCGGCGACGACAAGCCGGACCGGGCGCTCCGGCCAGCCGCCTTGGGCAGCAAAAGCGTTCACACCCAGGCCCATCAGCATGCCGCCGAGCAGGATGGCGCGTCGTGTGGGTAAAGGATGGGTCATTGCAGCGTCTCCAGAATTTTTGATTTATTGGAGCTTTCAAATTCTAGGTAGCCGGACCGGATTGGCTATAGCTGAAACCGCAGTTCAGAACTGCGCGAAACGAAGAAATCGCGGCCACCGTTGTCGGCAACGGCGATGACGCAGTGCTGCGTTTTTTGCAGGAGAGTTCTTCAGGATGGTGGCTGAATCAACGGATGGGTGCTCTATACACTTTTTGTGGGTCAACGATAAAGAGCCAGCCATGCCTTTCACGCTTCGCCGCCGGTCGCAGCTTCGCCTGCCGCTTCTTCAGACGTTTCGTCTGTCGATTCGCCCGCCATTTCGATTGCTGTTGGGTAGCGCGGCGCTGACGGCACTATGTTCGTTTTCCGCCGCGGCGCAAACAGACTATCCGACGAAACCGGTGCGGCTCGTGGTGCCGTATCCGCCGGGCGCGGCGACCGATGCGATCTCGCGCGCGTTCGCCCAGCAGTTGGGAACGATCATGGGTCAGCCCGTGGTCGTCGAAAACCGGCCTGGCGCGGGTTCGGCGATCGGCATCACGGCGGTGAAAGGCCGGCCCGCCGACGGGTACACGCTGTTGGTCCATGCCGAAGGGTTCTACAGCGCGAAACTGACGACGCCGGGCGCGGCCTACGCGTTTTCGGATTTCGAGATTCTTGCGCCCTTGGGTCAGAGCAGTTATGCCTTCATCGTGCCAGCCGACAGGGGCTGGAATCGCCTCGAAGACCTGAAGGAGGCAAAGCGCGAATTGGATATCGGCATCGCGGACCTGGGTGTGGGCACTTATTCCACGCTGGCGGCGCGGCTGGCATCAGGCCTTCAGACGCAGTACCGTCCCATTCCCTTCAAAGGCGGCGCGGAAGGCCTGACGTCGATCCTGGGCGGGCAGATCGACGGCTACTTCACCACGATCGGCACCACGCAGAACGTCAAGGACAATCCTCACGTCAAGGTGTTGGCGTATACCGGGCGGCCAGGAAGCACCTCGCATCTGCCCGGCGTGAAGACGTTCGCAGAACTCGGCGTGCCGGACATGGTGTTTCACAGCAGCTACAGCGTGGCCGTGCGGACGGGCATCCCTGAACCGGTGAGAGACAGGCTGGCAGGATTCGTCAGGCAGGCGGTTGCGTCTGAAGAAATGAATAAGGCGCGCCGCGATCTGTACCTGGACGAATACAGCGGGAGTCTGGACGAGTACAAGCAAGAGCTTCTGGGCCTGGCTGCGGAATTCGAAGCCAGCGCGCGGGCCCGCAAGGCGGAATGATTTCAGGAGGCCACGGCTTCCGGTTGCTGGCGCAAGCGCAGTACCGGAGATGTAAACAGCACGGCGAACTGGATGAAGAACCCCGCCGTCGACACCCAAAGACACGCTTCCACCCCAAACCGCGCCGCCAGCGTCGCGCCGATCAACGCGCCGATCGGCCGCGCGCCGAAGTTGGCGGTCACGATGACGGACGACACTCGGCCCAGCAGGGCGTTGGGCGTCACCGATTGACGCAGCGTGGTGGTGGTGATGGTCCACAGGATCGGCCCGGCGCCGAATAGAAAGAACCCCACCGCCGCCCATGCGCCTGACGGATAGACCAGCGTCGACAGGAGGATGAAGCTGGCCAGCAAGGCGGACAGTGGCCCCGCGCCAATCATCGCGCCGAACGAGAAGCGGCGGGCGAGCCACGGGGCGGCCAGCGCGCCGGCCAGCATGCCCGCGCCGTAGACACCTAACGTAATCCCGACGCCCGCAGCGGACAGGCCGAGGCGGTCGACGGCGTAGGCGACGTAGATCGCCAGCAGGACGAACCAGGCGGTGTTGAAAAAGAGGGCGGTCAGGAGGACCGGACGCAGCAGGGGATGGGTGGCGACGAAGGCGGCGCCCTCGCGCAATTCTGTGAGCGGATGACGGCGTTGGGCCGTCTTCGGCGCGTCTTGCGGCAGGCCTGCCAGAAAGACTGCGGCCAGCAGCGACAGTGTGGTCGCGAGCACATAGGCGGTGGAGGCGCCCATCCACCCGACGAGCGCGCCGCCCGCCGCGGGGCCGGCCGAGAACGCGGCGCTGCGCGCCAGCTCCAGCCAGCGATTGGCATTGGACAGCTCGGCGGGCGGAACGAGCTTGGGCACCAGCGCAGGCGCCGCGACGTTGTAGGCGACGGTGCCGACCGCCCCGACGAAGCCCAGCGCCGCCAACCATGTCAGGCTGAGGCCGCCCGACCACAACAGCGCCAGCAGCGCGATCAG
>NZ_DIEJ01000018.1:0-7395 GCF_002418565.1 Achromobacter sp. UBA5777
GCAGGTGTTGCTGCTGGTCCCCGAAATCAATCTGACGCCGCAGCTCGAAGCCGCGCTGCGGGCACGCCTGGAAGCGCTGGTCGGCCCCGAGGGGCTGGCGGTGATGCACAGCGGGCTGTCCGACGGCGAGCGGCTGCAGGCGTGGACCCGCGCCCAGCGCGGCCAGGCCCGCATGCTGCTGGGCACGCGCATGTCGATCTTCGCCCCGCTGACCGAGCTGGGCCTGATCGTGGTCGACGAAGAACACGACACGTCCTACAAGCAGCAGGACGGACTGCGCTATTCGGCGCGCGATCTTGCCGTGTGGCGCGCCCACGATCTGAACATTCCGGTCGTGCTGGGGTCCGCCACGCCGTCGCTGGAAACCTGGCAGCATGCCGAGCGTGGCCGTTACCTGCGCCTGACGTTGCCCGGCCGCGCGCGGTCCAGCGAGCTGCCCAAGATCCGCCTGGTGGATACGCGCCGCCTGCAGATGAAGCAAGGGCTGTCGCCGCAGCTGCTCGAGGCCATCGGCCAGCGGCTCGAGCGCAAGGAGCAGGTGCTGATCTTCCTGAACCGGCGCGGTTATTCGCCGGTGCTGCATTGCCAGTCCTGCGCGTGGGTCAGCAATTGCCCGCGCTGCACGGCCTTTACCGTGCTGCATCGCACGGACTTTCGCGGCCATCGCCTGCAGTGTCATCACTGCGGCTATCAGGCCCCCGTGCCGCGCGCTTGCCCCGAATGCGGCGACCAGGACCTGGCGCCCATGGGCCGCGGCACGCAACGCGTCGAGGAACACCTGGCCGAACTCTTTCCCGAGGCGCGCATCCTGCGCATCGACGCCGACAGCACGCGCAAGAAGGGCAGTGCCGAAGCGCTGTTCGCGTCCGTCCACGCCGGCGAAGTCGACATCCTGGTCGGCACGCAGATGGTGGCCAAGGGGCACGACTTTGCGCGGCTGGGGCTGGTCGGCGTGCTGAACGCAGACTCCATGCTGTTCGCCCACGATTTCCGCGCGCCCGAACGCCTGTTCGCGCAGCTGATGCAGGTGGCCGGCCGCGCGGGCCGCCATCAGGGCAACGGCGAAGTGCTGATCCAGACCGGCTATCCCGAGCAGCCCGTGTACCAGGCCTTGCTGCGCCACGACTACGCCGGGTTTGCGCGCCACGCGCTGCACGAGCGCGAAAGCACCGGCTTGCCCCCTTACGTCTACCAGGCGCTGCTGACCGCCGAGGCGCGCGAACTCAAGGTGGCGCAAGCGTTCCTTGAGCAGGCCCGCGTGCTGCCCGAGGGCGAATGGGCGGCCGATTTTCCCGGCATGGACGCGATCATGCTGTACGACCCCGTGCCGCTGCGCGTGGTGCGCGTGGCCAACATCGAGCGCGCGCAGCTGCTGGCCGAAAGCAGCAGCCGGCCGGCGCTGCAGGCGTTTCTCGCATCGTGGTCGCATCACCTGCCTTATCTGGCGAACGAGGCGCGCGTGCGCTGGCAATTGGAAGTCGATCCGCTGGAAATCTAATGAGTGGTAGGGCGGGACGCTGGTGCGACGCGGCGCCGCGCCGCTGGCTGGCCGTCGCGCACCGAAGGACTCCCCGTGTACCGTTCGCCACTGCGACGATGCGCCGGTGTTGTGCCCCTGCGGCCACGTGGGGCGCCTCTGCGGCAACCCGCCGATGCGCCTTCGACCTGATTGTTCTATGATCGTCTTCCTCTATCGCACCGGCGCGGCAGACCCGCTGTGGCGGCTGCGCCCGTCCCCTTTTTCTCGCGTTTTTCCGGCCCATTGACGGGCAGCGGCAGGCCTCTTGCTTGCCGGCTGCGTTGGTGTGGCCGCCGCGACGCATGACGATCTAAATCTCTCCAATGTCCGCAAGCGAACCAATTGGCCACGGCATGAATCCCGCGCAGCGGGAGGCGACGCTCTACCTGGACGGCCCTTGCCTCGTCCTGGCGGGCGCCGGCAGCGGCAAGACGCGCGTCATCACGCAGAAGATCGCCTACCTGCTGCGCGAATGCGGCTACATGGGCCGCAACGTCGTCGCGCTGACCTTCACCAACAAGGCCGCCCGCGAAATGGACGAGCGCGTGAAGACGCTGGTCGACCGCAAGCTGTCCAAGGGCCTGATCATCAGCACCTTCCACTCGCTGGGTGTGAAGATGCTGCGCGAAGAGGCGCGCAACGCGGGCCTGAAGCCCACGTTCTCCATCCTGGACGCCGACGACGCCATGGGCATCATCCAGGAACTGCTGGCGACCACCGACAAGGCGCGCCTGCGCCACGTGCAGGGCATCATCTCGCTATGGAAGAACGCGCTGCTGGAGCCGGACGACGCCGCGCGCGAAGCCATCACGCCGGGCGACGTCGAAGCCGCCAACGTCTACCGCAGCTACGCCGCCACGCTGGCCGCCTATCAGGCGGTGGACTTCGACGACCTCATCCGCATTCCCGCACAACTCCTGGCCAGCAACGAAGAAGTGCGCACCCGCTGGCAGAACCGCGTGCGCTACCTGCTGGTGGACGAATACCAGGACACCAACGTGTGCCAGTACCGTCTGGTGCAGTTGCTGACCGGCCCGCGCGCCATGTTCACCGCCGTGGGCGACGATGACCAGGCCATCTACGCCTGGCGCGGCGCCACCATCGAGAACCTGGCCAAGCTGACCACCGACTACCCGAACATCAAGCTCATCAAGCTCGAGCAGAACTACCGTTCGGTGCAGCGCATCCTGGCAGCCGCCAACCAGGTCATCGAAAAGAACCCCAAGCTCTTCGAAAAGAAACTGTGGTCCGAGCTGGGCGTGGGCGAACCGATCCAGGTCTCGGCCATGGACGGCGAGGAGCAGGAGGCCGAATCCATCGCCATGAAGGTGTCCGCCGCGCGCTTCGAACGCCAGGCGCAGTGGAAGGATTTCGCCATCCTTTACCGCAGCAATCATCAGTCGCGCATCCTGGAGCAGGCGCTGCGCAACCTGAAGATTCCGTACACGATCTCCGGCGGGCAAAGCTTCTTCGACAAGGCCGAAGTGCGCGACATCCTGGCCTACCTGCGCGTGCTGGCCAACGACGATGACGACCCCGCCTTCATCCGCGCGGCCACCACGCCCAAGCGCGGTATCGGCCAGGCCACGCTGCAGGCGCTGGGCCAGTACGCCGCCAGCCGCGAACTGTCGCTGCTGGCCGCCGTGGCCGAAACCGGCCTCGAAAGCGTGCTGGCGCCGCGCCAGCTGGAACAGCTGCGCACCTTCGCGGAATTCATCCGCCGCATGCAGTGGCGCGCCGGTCGCGGCGCGGCCTCGGGCAAGGACGCGGCGCCCGCACCACCCGCCCCCGCCCCCCCCCCCNNACCGCGGAACCCGCCGGCGCCATCCTCGACGACCTGCTCGAAGCCATCCAATACGAACGGCACCTGTTCGAACTCTTCGAAGAGCGTCCCGCGCAGACGCGCTGGCAGAACGTCCTGGAGCTGACCGGCTGGCTCAAGCGCAAGGCCGAGGAAGACAACATGTCGCTCTTCGATCTGGTGCAGCACGTGGCCCTGGTCACGATGCTGGAGCGTGGCGAGGAAGAAGCGCCCGACGCCGTCAAGATGTCCACGCTGCACGCCTCCAAGGGCCTCGAATACCCGCACGTGTATCTGGCCGGCGTGGAAGAAGGCCTGCTGCCGCATTTGGGCAAGGACGACGAAGTCGGCGATCCTGCGCGCGCCGCCGAGAACCTGGCCACCCGCATTCAGGAAGAACGGCGCCTGATGTACGTCGGCATCACGCGCGCGCAGCGCAGCC
This sequence comes from Achromobacter sp. UBA5777, assembly GCF_002418565.1. Taxonomy (NCBI): domain Bacteria; kingdom Pseudomonadati; phylum Pseudomonadota; class Betaproteobacteria; order Burkholderiales; family Alcaligenaceae; genus Achromobacter; species Achromobacter sp. UBA5777. The sequence continues at coordinate 3,763 of NZ_DIEJ01000018.1, forward strand.
TGCACCTGAGCTGGTGCAAGCGCCGCCGCCGCGCGCGGGAAGACCTGGTGCGCGAGCCGTCGCGCTTCATCGAGGAAATGGGCCTGGGCGACGTGCGCATTCAGGAGGACGACGCCACGGCCGCCATGAGCCCCAAGGAGCGCATGGCCATGCTGAAGGCACTGCTGAACAAATAGGGGACGGCCGCGGGCTTGAAGTAACGCGCGCCCCGCTCCTACACTGGCCTATCCGGATAGAAGGAGCGCATCATGTGCCGTTGGCTGGCTTACACCGGTAGTCCCCTGCAGATGGAGAGCGTGCTGTTCAAGGCCAAGCACTCGCTCATCGAACAAAGCCTGCATTCCCGCCTGGGCGCCACCACCACGAATGGCGACGGTTTCGGGCTGGGCTGGTACAGCCGCCCCATCGAAGGCCGACCCATCGAACCGCCGTTCCGCTATCGCAGCGTGCATCCGGCCTGGAACGACCGCAATCTGCGCGAGGCCGCCCGCGCCATCCACGCGCCGCACTTCGTCGCGCACATCCGCGCCGCCACCGATACCCCCGCGCAAGAGACCAATTGCCACCCTTTCCGGCACGGGCAATGGCTGTTCGTGCACAACGGCCTCATCCGCGACTACCCGCTGCTGCGCCGTGATCTGATGCTGATGATTGCGCCCGCGTATTTCGGATCGCTGGAAGGCTCCACGGATTCCGAGGTGATGTTTCTTCTGGCCCTTACGTTCGGCCTGGACGAAGACCCGATCCCCGCAATCGCCCGCATGGTGGGCGCGGTCGAGGAGACCGGCCGGCGCCACGGCGTGGCGCATCCCATCAACATGACCGTATGCGCGCTGGACGGCGAGCGCCTGATCGCGGTGCGTTATTCCAGCGAAGGCGACTCGCGCACGCTGTTTCACAACACCTGCGTGCGCCACCTGCGCGAACTCTACCCGGACAACGCGCAGATCGCCGCGATGGACGACGACGCGTTCCTGCTGCTGTCAGAGCCGCTGTCGGACATGGCCGGTGTCTGGGAAGAAGTACCCGAATCCACCGCGATCATCGCTGGACGCGGCGACGTGCAGCACATGCGTTTCGCGCCGATTCCGCCGGGCGAGTGATTTCCGTTCAAAGTGCGGGAATTGGGGTCATCAAGCACATATTCCGCATATGGGGGAGAATACGGCTCGCAAGACATTGCGACGTCCTGGGCCGCGATAGCACCCCAATCCATTCAGGAAGTTGCATGACAGATAGAGAAACCCCGCAGGCCATAGACGCATTCGCGGTGTTTACCCGCACGGGGAGCGCCCCGGATTGCTTTGAATTGCACGAAAACGGAGTCGTCAGCCAGGAAGGCGGCGCCCGCACCTACACCGCATTCGCGGACATCCAGGATCTCTGCCTCTACACCGGCCAGCCGGACTCGCCAGCAGGATCCGCCGACCGCCTTGCGTACCGCAGCGCCGCGCAAAATGCCTGGACAGTCGCCGCCGGCATCGACGAATTCCCCGCGTTCATGGACGCCTTCCGCTCGCACTACGTGGCGCGCCGGCTGCCGGTTCTGGAATCGCTGACGGAGCAGGGCGCGCGCGTCACGTTCCGCTATATCACCGGCGGCACCTTCCCCAACCTGGAAACGCGCGAAGTGTCCCTGTCGGCGCAAGGCCTGCACATCGACGGCGTCACGTGGCCCTACGAGTCGCTGCAGCCCATCGATCTGAACGACTGGACCGACACAGTCACGCTGCAGGACGACAGCGGCAAGACGGTCTTCTCATGCCGCGTTGCGCGCATCCTGAGTTCCGACCTCTTCGTCAACCTGGTGTACAACCAGTTGGGGCAAACGGCGGAATACGCCTGACGCCAAGGCGCCGGCTCGGGGGACCGAGCGCACGCCGCATGACTGATATGGCCGCTCGCAGCGGCCATATTCCATTCAGTGCCCCGAATGCAGCGCGGGATTCAACGTGCCCCACGCCGCGGTCCGCACCAGCGCTTCCACCGCGCCGGTCTGCGAGTTGCGGCGGAACAGCAGCCCGTGCTGACCGGCCAGCGACACCGCCTTGACCACCGCGCCCTCCGGCGTCAGCACCCGCGTGCCGGCGGTGACGTAGCAGCCGGCCTCGACCACGCAATCGTCGCCCAGCGAAATGCCGATTCCCGAATTGGCGCCGAGCAGGCAACGCTTGCCGATGGACACCACCTGCTTGCCGCCACCCGACATGGTCCCCATGATCGACGCACCGCCGCCAATATCGGTGCCATCGTCCACGACCACGCCCGCGCTGATGCGGCCTTCGACCATGGACGCGCCCAGCGTACCGGCGTTGAAATTGCAGAACCCCTCGTGCAGCACGGTGGTGCCCGGCGACAGATGCGCACCCAGCCGCACACGCGCGGTGTCCGCGATGCGCACGCCACTGGCGACGACGTAATCGGTCATGCGCGGAATCTTGTCCACACCACGGATTTCCAGCACCTGCCCCGTGGCGCGCAGATGCCAGCGCAGCGCGTCGACCTGATCCACGGCACACGGCCCCACCGAGGTCCACGCGACATTGGCGAGCACGCCAAACAACCCATCCAGATTGGCGCCATGCGGCCGGATGAGCCGGTGACTTAGGAGATGCAAACGCAGATAGGCGTCGTGGGCATCAACGGGCGGCTCGTCGAGCGAGGAAATGGCGGTGCGCACGGCAACGATATCGACCTTGCGGCGCGTGTCCCGGACGAGCGCCGTGGCAACGTGCTCGCCAAGCGCGGCGCGCGCTTCTTCAGGCGTCAGATGACGAGTCCCGGTGGGAGGGGCGTTATCGGCGAGCGAGGGACGCGGATACCAAGTGTCAAGGACGGTGCCGTCGGCGGCTAACGTGGCTAGGCCGTAAGCGATGGCGCTGGTGGGGGCGGCGGACATGAGAGATGGTGGGGGATGGCGATTTTGGTGGGCGACATTCTAGGCGAATGGGTGTGGATGTTGGTGGTATTCGGATGGTGGTGGGTTTGTCTACGGATGTAGTTATGGCTAGGTGTCTGAGACCTGCTGAGACGGTGATCCGAGCTGACAATCGTCTTCGTCAGGGTGTCTGATACCGGCCCTCGAGACATCAGCCTTCGTGGCGGCAGGTCTCCGTAGGTCGCCCGGCGCCGCGGTCCCCGTGGGCACGATCGCCCACGATTGCGGTCCGGAGCCTTCGCTCCGGACNNCCGCGACGCCGTGCTACGAGGATCTTTGGTTTGCGCGCTACACGACCTGTGGTCAGGGCAGGGGATCTGCGGGGCCGCTGGGTTGCTGCCGCCCGGACGGCGGCAACCCAGCATATGAGCGGTGCGACGTCGGGGCGGTGAGCGCTTGCGCGCTGGTGACGGTTAGTTTGCTAATGTGCCGCCCTCACGGGGGAGGGGCGGTGATGGGCGGCGCGGCGACAGCCAGCCACAACTTGGCGACCAGTACGCGCCGCCCATCGGGCACTGGGGTTCAAATGATGATTAATGATGAACAGATCGGCGTTTGTGGATTTGCCCGGTGTCAGACACCGAATCTATTGCCGTCGCTGCCTGAATCTGCCGATAGCGTTTGCCGCTGCCGGTGTCTGACACCCTCGGGAGATGCGCTTGGTATGACGTGAATCTCACCAGACATTATGGTCG
>NZ_DIEJ01000012.1:0-11764 GCF_002418565.1 Achromobacter sp. UBA5777
CCCAGGCCGGCGCCGACGCCATCGCCGTCATCACGGCGCTGTTCGAGGCGCCCAGCGTCCGGGCCGCCGCCGTGGCCTGCTCCGCGCCCTATTCCGCCAACTCCAACCGTAAGCCTTGATCGCCATGTCCAGTAACGCTCAGCTCTTCGACCGCGCCTGCCGCAGCATTCCCGGCGGCGTCAACTCGCCCGTTCGCGCTTTCCGCTCTGTGGGCGGCACGCCGCGCTTTATCAAGCGCGCGCAAGGCCCGTACGTGTGGGATGCGGAAGACAAGCAGTACATCGACTACGTCGGTTCGTGGGGCCCGGCCATTCTGGGCCACTCGCACCCCGAAGTCGTGCGCGCGGTGCAGGAAGCGGCCGTCAACGGCCTGTCGTTCGGCGCGCCGACCGAAGCGGAAATCGAACTGGCCGAAGTGCTGATCTCGCGCCTGCCGTCGCTGGAACAGGTGCGGCTGGTCAGCTCGGGCACCGAAGCCACCATGACGGCGATCCGTCTGGCACGTGGCGCCACCGGCCGTGCCAAGATCGTCAAGTTCGAAGGCTGCTATCACGGCCATTCGGATAGCCTGCTGGTCAAGGCAGGGTCGGGGCTGCTGACCTTCGGCAATCCCAGCTCGGCCGGCGTGCCGCCTGAGTTCGTCTCGCACACGCTGACCCTGGAATACAACAACCTGGATGCCGTGCGCGAAGCCTTTGCGCAGCACGGCGCCGATATCGCCTGCATCATCGTGGAGCCGGTCGCCGGCAACATGAACCTCATCAAGCCCGCCCCCGGCTTCCTGGAAGGCCTGCGCGAGGTCTGCACGCAGCACGGCGCGCTGCTGATTTTCGACGAAGTCATGACGGGCTTTCGCGTCGGACCGCAAGGCGTGCAGGGCCTGACGGGCGTCAAGCCCGACATCACCACGCTGGCCAAGGTGATCGGCGGCGGCATGCCGGTGGGCGCCTTCGGCGGCAGTGCCGAAGTCATGAAGCACATCGCCCCGCTCGGCGGCGTCTACCAGGCCGGCACGCTGTCCGGCAATCCGGTGGCCGTGGCAGCGGGTCTGGCCACGCTGCGACTGATCGGCGCGCCCGGTTTCTACGAGAATCTGTCGGCGCAGACCGCCAAGCTGGCGCAAGGCTTGCAGGAACGCGCGCGCAAGGCCGGCCTGCCGTTTTCGGCGGACTCGGTGGGCGGCATGTTCGGCATCTACTTCAGCGACAGCATCCCGGCCTCGTTCGCGCAGGTCTCGGCCTGCGACACGGCGGCATTCAACCGCTTCTTCCATGCCATGCTGGACAACGGCGTGCACTTCGCGCCGTCCGCCTTCGAAGCGGGCTTCGTGTCGGCCACGCACGACGACACCGTCATCCAGGCCACGCTGGATATCGCGGACAAGGTCTTCGCAGGGCTTTAAGCGGTTGTCCGAGCGGGCTTCGCGCCCGCTTGCGTCACGGCGCCTTGTACTGCTCGTACAGCGCCGTCACATTCTTCACATAGGCCTGGGTTTCGGCGTACGGCGGCACTGCGTCGTACTTGCGCACCGCCCCCTCGCCCGCGTTGTACGCGGCCAGCGCGAGATCCAGGCGGCCCGGATACCGGTCAATCAGCCGGCGCAGGTGGCGCGATCCGGCCTGCACATTGGTCGCCGGATCCACCAGCGCGCGCTCCACGTCATCCACCGACAGCAACGGCGCGGCCGTAGCCGGCATCAATTGCATCAGGCCCAGCGCACCCTTGGGCGAGCGGGCATCGCTGCGAAAGCCCGATTCGATGGCGATGACGGCCGTCAGCAACGCCTGGTCGACTCCCGAATCCAACGCAGCGCGGGCGATCAGGTTGTCGTGCTTGGTCGTGGGTTTGACGGCGCTCCAGCGCAACGCCGGTTCGGCGGGCGCGCGTGTCACGCGGCGAGCGCCGTCGCCGGCTTCCGGCTCACAGGTCAGGCACAATTTCTCGGCGCCCCCGCGGAGCGCGGTTCTTGCCTGCGCGCGCTTGTAGTATTTACCGGTGCCGGTTGGCACCTTCATCGTGCGCCAGACGCCGAACGGGTCCTTGTAGCGGTACGTGTCGGCGGCCTGCACGGGCGCGGCGGCCGCCAGCGCCAGAGCACCCGTCGCCAGCGCCGCCATCCCGCCGGCGCGCGCCAGGATGGCGCGCGTGGCCGAAAGAATGGAGGAAGGTGGTTGGGACATGGGACGGGGCTCCGGCGGCGTCCTGAGACGCGTTGGCGAGCCCTTATGCTGCTTGCACCTTCCCGGTCCTGTCTTTCCTGCCGATGATCTAGATCGCGCTGGCGCGCGCGTTTCCCAGGGAAAATCGGGGACGCTACTAGGCCATGCGGCCGATAAAATTTGCCTGTTACCGCCGGTAAAGATCGTCCCGGCAAAGAATATGACGTAATATTTCGTTCAATTACCAAATGATTGAACCGGCCGCTCGTGCCGGAATCGGAGAGAGGGTGAAATGGGCGCAGAAAACTTGCTCCAGTTGATACTGGATGCCGACACCAACGTCCTGACGGCGGTGTATACGCCGCCACCTCGTCCCGAATCCGCCGTCGCGGACGCTGCACCCGGCACAGCGAACGCGGAAAACGGCGCCCCTGCCGATGCACCGGCCGGTTCACCGTCCGCCTCACAGGCCGATGCCCAGACCGCCGACGAGGATGCCGACGTTGCAGTTGCCGACGAAGCCGACGCCCCGCCGGTCAACACCGACCTTCCGACGTGGGACGTGCTGGTCGCCGCCGCGGCCGCGCAAGGCTGGGGCCCCGATGCGCTCGACAATCACGCCATCGTCGCCTTCATCGACCTGTGCCGCACGGCCACCGAGCCCGTCCAGAGCCCCGTCGGCAAGGTCGTGGACGGCAGCTTCGACATCGAGCTGAACGCCACCCTCATGGCGGCAACGCTGACGCTGCACCCGCCCAAGGGCGGCAAGCCCATCACGCTGGAAGCGGTGCGCCAGGCCCTGGCGGATCAGGGCATCGTGCATGGCGTGCTGGACGGCGCGCTGGCCGAGGCCGTGGCGTTGGGACGCGCCGAAACCATCCTGGCCGCGCAGGGCACGCCGCCCACGCGCGGCACGCCCACCCGCTTTGAAAGCCTGCTCGACCGCCTGAAGCCCCGAGCCGAGGACATCGACGAATTGGCCCAGGTGGATTACCGCGATCTGGGCAGCCTGCTGCTCGTGTCGCCCGGCACGCCGCTCATGCGCCGCTTTCCGCCGTTGCCCGGCGTGGACGGCACCAACGTGTTGGGCGAGGCCGTGCTGCCGGACGAGCTGCCGGACACCCCGTTCTCCAAGGAATTGTCCGGCGTCGAGATCGATCCGGAAGATCCGCTGCTGCTGCGCGCGGCCATTTCCGGCACGCCGACGCTCATCACCCACGGCGTGCAGGTCAACCCCATGGTGGAGGTGGACGCGGTCAACCTGTCCACCGGCAACATCAACTTCGAAGGTTCCCTGCAGGTGCGCGGCGACATCGCCGCCACCATGGAAGTGCGCGTGACCGGTGACGTGGTCGTCAACGGCACCATCGAAGCCGCGCTGGTTGAGGCCGGGGGCAGCGTCACCGTCAAAGGCGGCATCATCGGCATGGCTGAAACCGTGCACGACGCCTCGGGAACGCCGCGCACCGCGCACATCGTCTGCGGCGGTACGCTGCGGGCCAAGTTCATCGAGAACGCGGTCATCAGCGCGGGCCAGGACATCGACGTCGAACGTGAAATCCGCCAGTGCAGCATCGCCGCCGGCGGCAGCGTGAACGTCGGCCCGCCCAACACGCAACAAAGCGCCATCACGGGCGGCGAGACCCGCGCCCTGCTCGCGGTGCGCGCCGGCACCATCGGCTCGCCCGCGGGCATCCCGACGCTGGTGCAGGCAGGCCTGGACCCGCACGCCGACATCAAACGCTCGGCGCTCACGCGCAAGCGCTTGAAGATGAACGAGGAAAAGGCCAAGCTGGAACAACTGCTGATGTTCCTGCAGGCGAACCCGCAACGGGCCACGGGCGACGTGGTCGAACGCGCGCGCAACACGCACACCAGGCTCATCGGCGACCTGGCCGGGCTGGAAACCGAGGAAGCGCAACTGGCCCGCGACCTGCTGCCCCAGCAGAACGCCACCATCGCCGCCACGCGGCGGTTCTGTAGCGGCACCAAGATTCAGCTGGGCAACAAGATGCAGGAGTTCCTGGAAGACCAGGTGGGCGGCAAGGCTGGCCTGGAAGAAGGCGAAATCGTGATTCGCTGATGGGCGCGCGAGGGCGTTGGCAGCCGCGCAGCCCTCGTGCGGAACCGACGTAGGACCCAATCGGGGGGCTGCCCCCCTGCGGCTTTCCCCTCCGACCGGCTTAGGACTAAGTCGGGCGACTGACACCCGCTCAGGCGATCCTCTCAGGCGCCGTCGTCCGGCATCAATTCCTTGAACCACACGCGCGGTGAAATGCCGCGGTCCGGGCCCAGGATCGAGAAGCCGCCGTCCACGGGAATGTCGACGCCCGTCATCCACGATGCCGCGTCGGAGCACGCAAAGCACACAGCAGCCGCGATCTCCTCGCCGGAACCCACGCGGCCCAGCGGATGGAAATGCGCGCCCACCGCATCGGCTGCCTGGCGCGATCCGCCCGACAGCTGTTCCACTGACGGCGACCACGTCCACGCCGGCGACACGGCCAGCACACGCACACCGGCTGGCGCCAACTCCACCGCGAAATTCTTCGTGATCTGCAGCAACGCCGCCTTGGATGCTGGATACAGCGCGCGTCCGGCCGCGCCAAACTTGCCGCCCGTGCTGCCCAGATTCACGACCACGCCGCCGCGGGGCAGATGCGCAGCCGCCAGCTGCGTGAAGATCGCCGCCGACACGAGGTTCGTGTCCAGCGTCCGATGCCATTCTTCCCGCGACGATGCCAGCCCGCGGTCCGCGTACTGGCAGGCGTTGTTGACCAGGAAATCCAGCCGGCCAAAGCGCGCCAGCGCGGCGTCGATGCAGGCCTGGATCTGGGCGTCCTCCCCGATATCGGTTTCGCAGAACAGCGCGCGGTCGCCCAACGCCTTGGCCAGCGCCTCGCCCGCCGCGGCGTTGCGGCCGACCAGCACGACGTTGGCGCCCGCCGCAGCCAGGCCGCGCGCGATATCCGCGCCCAGGCCTTGCGTACTGCCGGTGACGATGGCGGTGTTGCCCGCCAGGCCGGAAAAGCCTGAGAAATCCATGTGTATTCCTTGTCAGTTGGGCGCGGCGGCCCAGCGCACCGCGTCACGCACCGAGCCCGTCTGCGCGATCAGCCGCATGCTGGCCAGCGAGGCCTCGTGCACCGCCGGATCGGCTGACGCGCAGGCATCTTCAGCCACCATCACCGAGAAGCCGATATCCGCGGCATGGCGCACCGTGCCCTCAACCACCGAATGCGTCGCCACGCCCGCCACCACCAGCCGACGCGCGCCCAGCAGCCGCAGGGTTTCCTCCAGCGGCGTGCCGTAGAACGCGCTGATGCGCGTGTGCTTGACGACGAACTCGCGCGCGCTGCCCGCCAGCGGATGCAGGCCGTCGTAGAACGCACTGCCCCACTGCCCTTCCGGCACCGCCCCGATCGTGGCCACGTTGCGGAAGATCTCGCAATTGGGCAGCAGGTCCGCGTAGTCAGGACGAAACGCAATGCGCACGTGCACGATGGGCAGCGCGTGCGACCGCGCGCCGTCGAGCAATGCCGCGGCGTTGTCCAGCAGGCGCTGGCGCGCCCCGCTGTCGGCATCCAGCCCGACGCGGATCTTGCCATCCGGATGCAGCACATCGTTCTGATAGTGCAGCGCCAGCACCGCCACGTCCGCGTTCATCACACAAACACCTCGAACGCGTCGTGCGCATCGTCGCAGTTCACGAGGTCCACGCGCTTCATCCGGATGCGCCAGCCATCGCCCTCGGCGGCCAGCTTGTGCGTATATCGGCCCGCAAGCTGGCGCGGCTGGCGCTTGCGCCATTCGGTCATCTGAAAGACCGAGTGCACAACCAGATTGCCGGCCGCATCCACACCCTCGACCTGCACGCCGCCGACCAGCCGCACACTGCGCGTCGGCGGCTGCTGCGACCAGTTGCGCGGATGCTCCAGGCGCCGGATGCGCACGTCGCGCAGCATGCGGTCTTCCCAGAAGATCGAGATGAAGTCGTACGGACTATCCTGGCCGTGCTTGCGCGGCATCCAGTACATGCCGTCCTCGGTCCACAGCGCCTGCCACTCGTCATAGCGCCGTTCGTCCAGCAACCGCGCCTCGCGGTACAGGAACTGCGCGATGCGATGGTAGGCGTCGGCGGGTACGTCGGCCGGCGCAAGATTCGCGGTGCCGACGTCAAAATCCAGATCTAGCAGCATGCGCCGTCTCCCTTGGCCGTGGCGTCTGCGCCGGTCCCGGCGCCCGCCTCCATGTAAGCCTTCCACGCGCGGAATTGATTGCGCATGGGCAATTCGCTGGTGCCGTTCACGGACACCATGCCGTCGGCCTCGACGCGGTCTGTGCCGTGATAGCGGTGCATGCTGACCCAGTCGCCGCCCCGCGTCGCGTTGCCTTCCTGGCAGCGGTTGTAGAGCTCGATGTCGTCCGGCATCACGTTGGACGACGGCGAATTGATGACGTTGGCGTACAGCATCGCGCGCTTGAACACGCCTTCCGGCGCGCCCTTGCAGCGAAAGGTCTGGATCTCGATCAAGGTGCGATCCACCGCCACCGGCCGGATCACGCGAAACTGCTGGAACACCGTGTGCGGCGATCCGCTGCCGTAGATCACCGTGTTGTGGCGGTTCATCCCCAGTATCTCGCGGGCGCGCTGTTCGCCGTACGCGCCGGACAGCGACTCGAAGTGCGCGCGCGACACGGGGTCCCGTTCTGCGGCGCCCGGATTGAAGATGCCTTCCATGTAGCCGTGGCCGTTGTCGTAGGCGCGCAGCTCCAGCTTTTCCCAGAATTCGTAGGGCTCGCCGTTGCCGTCCATGATGTGCAGCTCGAGCGGCATCTCGCCGATTTCCTTGGCCTCGTCGCGCGCCGCCGCATACGACGATTCATGCGTCACGCGCGCGTGCATCGTGTCGTGCAGGTTCTCGTAGAACACCTTCCAGTTCGACCGCTGCATCACGCGGAAGATGCCGCCGGCAACTTCCACCTCGCCCACTGGCGAACGGTCGCACAGGTTGTCGATGGACGAGCGCACGCCGCCCAGAAAATCCACAAGCGGCTGCCCTTCAGCGGATTGGCTTGCGAACACGAAGCCGCGGTAGCTTTCGACGCGCGGCAGACGCCGCATCGAGAACGACGGGTCCGTGGGATCGTACGACGTGCCTTCCAGCCCCTGCTTGAGCGGCACGCCCAGATGGCTGCCGTCCAGCTTGAACGTCCACGCATGGTACGGACAACGGAAAAACTTGCCCGCACAGCCTTCGCCGTCGGCCACCACCTTCGCCCCCTTGTGCGGGCAGCGGTTGTACAGCACGTGCACGCGGCCGTCGGCGGCGCGCACCATCAGCACATCCTGATCGCCCAGGCGTGTGGTGTGATAGTCGCCGGTCTTGGGCACCTGGCTTTCGTGGCCCACGTAGATCCACGCGCGGCCGTAGATGCGCTGCATTTCAAGGTCGAAGATCGCCGGATCGGTGTACAGGTCCCGGTGCACGCTGTCGCCGCGCACCAGCCCCGCCAATTGTTCGTCGGTATAAGGCATGTCCACTCCCTACTTGTTCGCGCTGTCTTTCCAGCGCGCCATCAGCGTGTTCGAAGGCAGGGTTTCGTCCAGCAGCTTGGCTGCGGTCTCGCGGCCAGCGGTGGGCAGGCCGGCCGGATCCAGCAGGCCCACCTGCACCAGCACGCTCGCCTGATCCCAATAGATGTGCTCGTGATAAAGCTTGTCGCCGCGGAACTTCACGATGGCCACCAGCGGGATCTCCACATACTTGCCCGTCGGCGCGACGCCCGGCAGCATCCAGTCGATCTCGGTTGTGTGGGTAAAGCAGAACAACAGTTCGTCCACGATCTGCGTCGCGCCCACCGTGCGCGACAGCGGCACCAGCCGCGTGTCCGGCGGGTTGCTGTTCACGAAATGATGCTGATAGAAGCGCGACAGCTCCTTGTGCCCCACGCCGCCCGTCATCGTCGGGATGTGGTTGACGTAGGGTTCGGCCACCATCGTCGCCATCGTCGCTGCCACGTCGCGCGTGCCGAATTCATATTCGCAGTGCTTGTCCCACAGGTACGAATAATCGAACTCCGGCCCGATCGTGCGCTGCAGCGCCGCCATGCTGCGCTGGTGCGCCATCAACGCCGACGGCTTGTCGTAGTGATCGCCGCCCGTGCGTGCAAACGCATGGTCCACACCGGGATACACGTACAGCTCCACGCCCGGCTTGCCGCCCAGCGCTTCCAGGATGCGCTTGCGCGCCTCGGGCGGACAGAACCCGTCCTGCTCGGCAATGTGCAGCACCAGGCGGCCACGCAGATTGCCGGCTTCCTCAAGGCTGTCCTCGATGCCCACGCCGTAATATCCCACCGCCACATCCGCGTCCGTGCGGCACGCCGCCAGATAGGCCAGCTTGCCGCCCAGGCAATACCCCAGCACGCCCGCGCCCCCTTCCTGCTCGGGCAGCTCGCGCAGCACGGCCAGCGTCGACGCGATGTCCTTGATGCCCAGGTCCACGTCAAAGCCCTTGTACAGCTCGAAGGCACGCGGCATGTCCGCCGGGCCGTCCGTCAGCTGGATGCCGGGCTGCTGGCGCCAGAACAGGTCCGGCACCAGCACCACATAGCCTTCCTCGGCCAGCAACTGCGCGCTGCGCCGCATGAAATCGTTGACGCCGAAAATCTCCTGGCACAACACCAGGCCCGGGCCGCGGCCCGAGGCCGGCACCGCCAGATAGGCGCCGAAGGACTTGCCATCGTGCGAGGCGATCGTCACCTCGCGCGTCGTAATGCGTTCAGTCATGCGTATCTCCTGTATTGCAAAGCTGCGGCGGCCTACTTCATCTGGCACGCGGCGGCGAAAGGATCCTGGTATTGCGTCAGCACCGTGCCCGACAGCTTGTTCGACAGCTTGCCGCTGGCATCCGCCTCGACCACGCGCAGGTAATAGTTCTGCACCGGGTACTGATTGCGGTTGAACTTGAAATCGCCGCGCACCGACTTGAAGTCCGCACGCCGCAGCGCCGGACGCAGCGCCTCGGCATCCAGCTTGCCGCCCGTCTGGCGCACCGCGCTGTCCAGCAGCATCGCCGCGTCATAACCCTGCGACGCATACAGCGACGGACTGCGGTTGTAGGTCTTCTTGAAATCCTCGACGAACTTGCGGTTGGCCGGGTTGTCGAGTTCGGCCGCCCATTGCGCCGTATTGCGCAGGCCCTTGATCGGCGCGCCCACCGCCGCGATCGTGTCTTCATCCCCGGAAAAGCCCGGCGCCAGCAGCGCGATGTCCTTGGACAGCCCCGCGCCGTTGAACTGCTTGATGAAATTCACGCCCATCCCGCCCGGCAGAAAGAAAAACACCGCGTCCGGCTTGCTGGCGCGCAGCTGCGTGATCTCCACGCCATAGTCCAGCTGGCCAAGCTGCGTATAGATCTCCTCGGCCACGCCACCCTTGTACAACCGCTTGAAGCCGTTCAGCGACTCGCGTCCGCCCGGGTAATCCGGCGCGATCAGCGCCACGCGCTTGTAGCCCTGGTCGGCCGCGTACTTGCCCATTGCCGCCGGAATGTCCTCGTTCTGCCAGGCCACCGCAAAGAAATTCGGATTACAGCCCGCGCCCGCGTAATTCTCCGGGCCCGTATTGGTGCTGAGATAAATCGTGTCCGACTGCAGAATCGCCGGCATCACAGGCAGCAGCACATTCGAAAACACGATGCCCGTCATCACGTTCACGCGATCGCGCTTAAGAAGACGTTCCACCGCCTGACGCCCGGTATCCGCCTTCTGCTGGTCATCGGCCACCACCACTTCCGCCGCCAACCCGCCCAGCTTGCCGCCCGTATGCTGCAGCGCCAGATTGAAACCGTCCCGGATCTCGTTGCCCAGCGCCGCGCCCGGCCCCGACAGCGTCGTCAGCAGGCCCACCTTCACCTTGTCGGCCGCCGACGCCACACCTGGCGCGCCCACCGCAGCGCCCATGCAAACCAATGCCGCCAGCGCGCGCCGGCTCCATCCATGTCGATTCATGTGCCACCCCGTATTCGCCGCCAGTCACGCTGGCGGAAAGCTGACAGAACCCGTCTGCCGTCGGTACACGCATGCCGCCGATCCAAGTCGCCCAGCTTACGCGCCGCGGCGCCCCCATTCCAACAGGCCCGCCCACCGTGCACGCGCCTCCCGGCAAGATTAGGCCCCCGCCCACCCCGGCTCTATCCGAATTCCGCCAGGCTTATCCGGGATTCACTTAATTCCCAATGGCACGCGATTCCATTACGCTGCCCGCAGATACGGGATCGGTCCCGTCCCGGAGGCTTCCATGCACGGCTGGTCCCGACTAGAGCTGGCGCCCTTGCTGAAACGGCGCGTCTTCAGCTCCACGCAACAGGATGAGACCCGCGCCCGCGTGTCCGAAGCCCTCAAGGACCACCGCCTCACCTGGAAAGGCGGCCGCGTCGACGCCGAACTGAACCGCGGCCGCTTCGGCTCCCTCACCGTCTGTACGTTGCGCTACGGCGCCGAAGTCCACATCGAACCCGACCGCCTCCAGGACTTCATGCTGGTGCAGGTCCCGCTGCGCGGCCGCGCCCGCATCGAATGCGGCGACGAAGGCGTCAACGCCGACCCCGACTGCGCCGCCGTCATCGCCCCCAACCGCCGCCTGCGGCTGCACTGGGAAGCCGGCTGCGAACAACTGCTGCTAAAGATCCCAAGAGGCAAACTGGAAGCCATGGGCCAACGCGCCTTCGGCGAAGCCGCCGCCCGCCCACTGGATTTCAGCCCCGCCCTGCGCCTGGACACGCCCATCGGCGCCGCCTGGCGCAGCATGATGGGCAGTCTGATCCACTTGCTGCCCACCCTGGACGACGGCGCCCGCCGCCCGCCCGCGGCGTGGCTGGAACACCTGGAAGACACGCTGGTCTTGCACCTGCTCTACAACCAGCCCAATACTTGGCAAACCCACGCGGGCCAGCCCAACACGGTCCCCCGCCGCCTGAGCGTCGCCGAGGCCTTCATGCGCGAACGCCTGGGGGCTCCTCTAACGCTGAACACCATCGCGCGCCACGCCGGGGCGAGTGCCACCGCGCTGACCCGGCTTTTTCAGGAACACCGGAATACGACGCCGATGAATGCGCTACGCGCGTTTCGGTTGGATGCGGCCAGGAGCCGGTTGAAGGCGCAGCCGGATGCGAGCGTCACCGAAGTCGCGCTGAGCGTGGGATTCGGACATCTGGGCCGGTTCTCGGAGTATTACCGCGAACGCTTTGGGGAACTGCCGAAAGAGACGCGACGCGCGGGCGGGTGATAGCGGATTGCGGTGTCTGACACCGAATCGGTCTTGCGCGCTTGTAGGGGGTGTCTGACACCGGAATCAGTCCTACCTGCTTGCGATGGGTGTCTGATACCGGAATCAGCCCCACGCGCGCCGCGAGCGCGCCGCAAGCGCGCAGCGCAGACCCGTGGACGCAAGACACAGCGTAAGCCCCACCAGGCCGCNNAACGCAGCCAAGAACCTCAAGAACTCAAACCCCCCCGCCGCCCGACAAGCTGAAACCTCCCGAGCCTGGCGTGGCGGCGGTCTGGGGCGCGCGGGGCGTGTAGATGCGCCCGAGGGAATC
>NZ_DIEJ01000290.1:0-406 GCF_002418565.1 Achromobacter sp. UBA5777
CGCAGCAGCCGCTCGGCGCGGCTGGTGCTGCGCGCGTGCGCGATGCTGTCGGGCAGCGTGCCGCGCGCGATCGTCTGCGCGGCGCAGAATGCCGCGGAGCGCCACGCCGAAAAAGGCTACCGCCGCGACCGCATGGTCGTGATCGCCAACGGCTATGACCTGTCGCGCTACGCGCCGGATCCGCAAGCGCGCTCGCGCGTGCGCGCCGCATGGGGACTGTCCGAGGACGCTCCCGTAATCGGCTGCGTGGCGCGCTGGGATCCGCTCAAGGACCACGCCAACCTGCTGCGCGCCGTGGCCGCGCTGGTGCGCGATGGACGCGATGCGGGGTTGCGCTGCGTGCTGATCGGCCGCGACATGACCGAAGGCAATGCGCAGCTGGGCGCCTTGCTCGACAAACTGGACC
>NZ_DIEJ01000290.1:509-47125 GCF_002418565.1 Achromobacter sp. UBA5777
AAGGCTTTCCGAACGTGGTGGCCGAAGCCATGGCGTGCGGCGTGTATTGCGTGGTGACCGACGTGGGCGACGCCGCCTACATCGTCGGCGACACCGGCGTGGTGGTGCCGCCCGAGCAGGCCGAGGCCCTTGCTCGCGGCATCGAATCCGCGCTGGGCGATGTGGCCGCACGCGGCCGCGAGCGCGCGGGCGAGGCCGGACGCGCGCGCGTCCTGGAACACTTTGATCTTGCACGCATGGTGCAAAGCTACATCGCCGTCTGGCGCCGTATTTCTGGAGTCCAAGCATGAGCGCCGGACGCTGCCTGCTGTTTGTCGTCAACAATCCGGCGTTCTTCATGTCGCACCGCGTGCCGGTCGCCCTGGCCGCGCAGAAGGCCGGCTACGACGTCCACGTCGCGACGATGGACGGTCCGGCGGTGGCCGACATCCAGGCGCTGGGCATGACCCATCACGCGATTCCCATGACGCGTAGCGGAAAACATCCGCTGCAGGAGCTGGGCACGCTGCTGGCGCTGGTGCGCCTGTTCCGCCGGCTGCGTCCCGATGTGGTGCACCTGGTCACCATCAAGCCCGTGCTGTACGGCGGCATCGCCGCGCGCATTGCGCGAGTGCCTGGCATGGTGGCGGCGATCTCCGGATTGGGATTCGTATTCCTGTCGAACTCGCTGAAGATGCGGCTGGTGCGCGCCGTGGTGGCGCGCCTGTACCGCGTTGCGCTGGGCCATCCGAACAGCCGGGTGATCTTCCAGAACGCCAACGACCGTGACCTGCTCAAGTCGCTGGGCGCCGTGCGCGAGGACCAGGTGGTCATCATCCGCGGCGCCGGCGTGGACCTCGACGCTTACCGGCCCACCCCGGAGCCGCCCGCGCCGCCTGTGGTCGTTACGATGGTGGCGCGCCTGCTGCGCGACAAGGGCGTGCAGGAGTTCGTGCAGGCGGCAAAATTGCTGCGTGAACGCGGCGTGCCGGTGACGATGCAACTGGTGGGCGGCCTGGACGCTGGCAATCCGACATCCGCCACGCAGGCTGACGTCGATGCGTGGCAGCAGGACGGCTGCGTGCAGGCACTGGGCGAGCGTTCGGATGTGGCGGCGCTGTACGCGGCCGCGCACATCGCGGTGCTGCCGTCCTACCGCGAAGGTCTGCCGAAATCACTGATCGAGGCGGCGGCCTGCGGCCGGGCGGTCGTGACGACCGACGTGCCCGGCTGCCGCGATGCCATCGAACCCAACGTGACCGGCCTGTTGGTGCCGGTACGCGACGCGGCGGCGCTGGCTGACGCCATTGCGCGCCTTGCCCAAGACGCGGCCTTGCGTCAGGCGATGGGCACGGCGGGCAGGGCGCTTGCGGAGCGCGAGTTCGACATCAACCAGGTCGCTCGCATCCACGTCGCGCTGTACGACGCGCTCAGCGCCTGATCGCGTCGATCCAGAATCGCGTTGACGGATCCTGCTGGCTGGGTTGGGGCGCGTCCAGCTCGCGCATGATGTTCTTGGCCAATACCTTGCCGAACTCCACGCCCCACTGATCGAACGGGTTGATGCCCCAGATCACGCCCTGCGTGAACACCTTGTGCTCGTACAGGGCCAGCAGCGCGCCCAGCGTGTAGGCCTCCAGGCGCGGCAGCACGATCAGCGACGACGGCCGGCCGCCCGGATGCACGCGGTGCTGCGCCAGCAGGCGCGCACGCGCCGGGTCGCGTTCCGTGGCGGAGGTTTCCGCCAGGGCTTCTTCAAAGGTCTTGCCGCGCAGGAGCGCCGAGCGCTGCGCCAGGCAATTGGCGACCAGCAGCTCGTGGTGCCGGGCATAGGCATGATCGGGCTGCTCGCACAGGATGAAATCCACGGGCGCGCCCGTCGTGTCCTGATGCAGCCATTGGAAAAATGTGTGCTGGCAATCGGTGCCCGACATGCCCCACACCGCGGGGCCGGTCGGCACGCCAGCGGGGCTGCCGTCGGCGGTCGCGACCTTGCCCAGCGATTCCATTTCAAGCTGCTGGGCCCACGGCACGATGTGATACAGCCGCGAATCGTAAGGGGTGATGACCAGCGAGTCGTAGCCCAGCACGCTGCGGTTGGCCACGCCGGCCAGCGCCATCTGCACGGGGGCGTTCTCGGCCAGCGGCGCGGTGCGGAAATGCTCGTCCATGGCCGCGGCGCCCGCCAGCAGCTGGTCAAAGGTGTCGTTGCCGAGCGCCAGCGCGACCGGCAGGCCGATGGCGGACCACAGCGAATAACGACCGCCCACCCAGTCCCAGATCTGGAAGATGTGATCGGGCAGGATGCCCAGGTTGAGTGCCGCCTCGACATTGCAGGTGATCGCGACGACCTGCTTGATGGGATCGGCGACGCCGGCGTCGCGCAGCCAGTTCATCGCCACTTCGGCGTTGGCCAGCGGCTCGGTCGTGGTGAACGATTTGGACGCGACGATGACCAGCGTGTTGTGCGGATCCAGGCGGCTCATCGCGTCGGCGACCGAATGCGAATCCACGTTGGAGGCGAAGCGCACTTCGCGGCGGGCGCCCTCGTGGCGCAAGGCGCGGGTGACCAGGCGCGGACCCCAGTCGCTGCCGCCAATGCCCAGATGCAGCACGCCACTGTATCGGCCCGCCGCGTCGGCCGCACGCACGAATTCGCGCATGCGTTCGCGCTCGGCCAGCACCGCCTTGGCCACCATGGCGGGCGGCTCGGCCGCGCGCAGGGCGGTGTGCCAGGCGGCGCGTCCTTCCGTCCAGTTGGCCTGGCCGCCGTCAAACAGCCGCGCGCGGCTGGCCTCGAAGTCCTGCTGCACCAGCAGCGCCTGCGAGGCCGCCAGCAGGTCGGGCGACTGCGCCTGGGCGCTCAGATCCAGGCGCAGCCCGGGCGCATTGATGAGGCGCAGCTTCTGGCCGTCCCGGGATGCCGTACGTGTTGCGGCGATGAACTGCTGCCACGCGGGGCTGTTGGCTAACGACATGGGCGGATCAGAAAGGCAGTGTGGCGTTCGGCGCCAGCTTGCCGAGTTCGCGGCGGAAGTCGGCCTGGATGCGCGCTAGCGCCGCTTCGCTTTGCGCTTCGAAACGCAGCACGACGACCGGCGTGGTGTTCGACGGCCGCGCCAAGCCAAAGCCATCGGCGTACTCGGCGCGCACGCCGTCGATCGTGATCACGCGTTTGGCGTCGGGGAACTGGCCCTGGTCTTGCAACGCCTTGACCAGCGTGAACGGCTGGCCTTCTTCCATTTCGAGCTTCAGTTCCGGCGTGGACACGTCCTGCGGCAGGGCTTCCAGCGGCTCGCAGGCGTCGGCAAAGCGCGACACGATCTCCAGCAGGCGCGCGCCCGTGTAGAGGCCATCGTCAAAGCCGTACCAGCGTTCCTTGAAGAAGATGTGCCCGCTCATTTCGCCGGCCAGCGGCGCGCCGGTTTCGGCCAGCTTGGCCTTGACCAGCGAGTGGCCCGTCTTCCACATCAGCGCGTTGCCGCCGGCCGCTTCGACCGACAGGCCGACGTGGCGGCTGCACTTGACGTCATAGATGATGGTGGCGCCGGGATTGCGCTCGAGCACGTCGCGCGCAAAGAGGACGAGCTGGCGGTCGGGCCAGATGATCTGGCCGGACTTGGTGACCACGCCCAGGCGGTCGCCGTCGCCGTCAAAGGCCAGGCCAAGCTCGCAATCGGTCTCGGCCACGTGCTTGATGAGGTCCTGCAGGTTTTTGGGCTCGGCGGGGTCGGGATGGTGGTTGGGGAAGTTGCCATCCACCTCGCAGAACAGTTCGTCGACCTCGCAGCCCAGCGCGCGGAACAGCTGCGGCGCGACCGCGCCGGCCACGCCGTTGCCGCAATCGATGGCGATCTTCATGGGACGCGCCAGCTTGACGCCGGAGGCCACGCGGGCAATGTAGGTCTGCGCCAGGTCGAGCTGGCGGCGCGTGCCGGCCTCGGCCGCGGGCGCCGGGGCGTCGCCGTTCATAGCCTGCGCCAATTGCTGGACGTCGTCGCCGTACAGCGCGCGGCCGCCCATCATCATCTTGAAGCCGTTGTACTTGGGCGGGTTGTGGCTGCCCGTGATGGCAACGCCGGACCCGCTTTGCATGATGTTGGCCGCGAAGTACACGAGCGGGGTGGGAACCATGCCGACGTCCAGCGTATCCACGCCGCCTTCGAGCATGCCTTCCTGCAACGCGAGAGACAGCATTTCGCTGCTGAGGCGGCCATCGCGGCCAACCACGAGCGTCTGCACGCCTTGTTCGCGGGCGCGGGCGGCGAGCGCCACGCCGAGAGACCGGGCGAAGGCCGCGTCGATCAGGTCCGGCACCGTGCCGCGAATGTCATATGCCTTGAAAACAGAGGCCGGAAATTGTGTATTGTTGCCCACGACGGTTCCTTGTTGAGGGGGACAGCGCGGCGGCTGCCGGGTAATGGTAAACCCGCACATCCAAACCGCTATGGCAAGGGCCAAAGCTGGATTATCCCCCATCGGCGCGGGGGGCTTCATCCTTCGGGCGGAGTAGGGCATTTACCCGGTGCCGGCCTGCCCCGCGATGGTGCGGCGCATGGGGCGGCGCCGCCTGTTTCCGGTGCACGTGCGCAGGCAAAAAAGCCGCTTCCCGGGCGGGCGCGCATGGCACAAAAGTTGCTCGTCATCCGAAGGTGATACGCTTGCCGGGCAAGCAGAAAGACCAGGAGGGGCCATGGGCGCCAAAGTATCCACAGTCATGTCATCGGGCGGCGCCACAAGCAGGCGGGGACCACCCACGGACTTTGCCGGTCCGGCGGCCGGCCGCGAACGCAGGCTTGATATCCACGTCTTTGCCGCGGCAACGGGCGATCTGGCCGCTGGCCGCGCCTGGGAGCGCAGCGTCTGGCGCGATGCGCGCGTCCTCATCGCCGAATGCCCGGCGCCGCATCTGGCGGCTTCGATCGAAAGCGCGCTGCGCACGGTTGCCGCCAGCGTGGCGCGCGACCGCGGCTGGCAAGCCGCCGGCACGGTGTCCTTCTCGCTAGACGACCGCAGCGGCGTCTTCCGCGTCATCGACGCGCAGGCGCGCGCCCGCACGCCGGACATGCCGGTGGCCGAACACGATCCCATCGCGCCGCACGTGCTGGAAGTGCGCATCGACGGTTGCGGCGATCGCCGCCTGCCGTGCACCCACCTCATGGTCTGCGGCGCCACCCGGGGCGAAGTCCTGCGCCGCGCCTACCGCGCCTTGTCCGAATTGCCCGGCCCCGCCGGCGTGGACCGCGCCTTCCTGATGGAGCGCATCGCCTCCCGCGCCTTCTGCTCGGGCATGACGGGCACCCGGCTGGACCAGGCGGTCGGCTGATAGGTCCAACAGACATCCGCAGGGGGCTTCGGCGGGCGCCGCCCAGCCCCTACAATAGTCCGCACATCCGATGAACAGCGCCCGGCCCTTGGCGGCCGGGCCGACTCTCTGTGCGGCATCCATGACACTGCTGAGCGATCTCCAGGCCCTCTTGGGCGATTCCCACGTGCTGACCGGCGCGGACGCGGATTCCTATGTGCTGGATTGGCGCCGCCGCTATCGCGGCGCGGCCCTGGCGGTGATCCGCCCCGGTTCCACGGCAGACGTGGCCGCCGCGATCAAGCTGTGCGCGCAGCACGGCGTGCCCGTCGTGCCGCAAGGCGGCAATACCGGCCTGTGCGGCGGCGCGACGCCGGACGACACCGGCACTGCCGTCGTTCTGTCCACCGCCCGGCTCACCGCGGTGCGCGCACTGGATACCGACAACGACACCATCACGGTCGAGGCCGGCTGCATCCTGCAGGCCGTGCAGGAGGCCGCAGCGGCAGCCAACCGGCTGTTCCCGCTGAGCCTGGCGGCCGAAGGCAGCTGCACGATCGGCGGCAACCTGGCCACCAACGCCGGCGGCACGCAGGTGCTGCGCTATGGCAACACGCGCGACCTGACGCTGGGCCTGGAGGTCGTGACCGCCGAAGGCGAGATCTGGGACGGCCTGCGCGGCCTGCGCAAGGACAACACCGGCTACGACCTGCGCGACCTGTACATCGGCAGCGAAGGCACCCTGGGCATCATCACGGCCGCCACCCTCAAGCTGTATCCGCGTCCCGTGGCGTCCTGCACGGCGCTGCTCACGCTGGACAGCATCGACAACGCCGTCGAGGTCCTGTCGCGCGCCCGCGCCGGGTTTGGCGCGTCGCTGACCGGGTTCGAACTCATGAGCGGCGCCTGCCTGCAAGGCGTGGTGCGGCTGTTTCCGCAGCAGCGTCTGCCTTTTGAAGGCGAGTCGGCGGCTTCGCCGTGGTTCGCGCTGCTGGAACTGTCCGACAGCGAAAGCGAAACGCACGCCCGCGAGCGCTTCGAAGCCGTGCTGGGCGACGCCATCGAAGCGGGCCTGGTGAATGACGCAGCCATCGCCGCCAATGTGTCGCAAAGCAAGGCGCTGTGGCACCTGCGTGAAAGCATTCCGCTGGCCGAGGCCGAGCTGGGCAAGTCGGTCAAGCACGATGTCTCGATCCCCATCTCGTCGATCGCCGGATTCGTGCACAAGACCAACGCCTTGCTGCAGGCGCGCTTTCCGGGCGTGCGCCACGTGATCTTCGGCCACCTGGGCGACGGCAACCTGCATTACAACGTGGCCCATGCGCCCGGACAGACCGAAGCCGAGCTGCTGGCGCTGCAAGGCGAGATCTATGGCGTCGTGCATGACAGCGTCCATGCGCACAAGGGATCCATCAGCGCCGAGCACGGCGTGGGTCAGCTCAAACGCGACGAACTGCCGCGCTACAAGAACCCCGTCGAACTGGCGCTGATGCGCCGGATCAAGCGGGCGCTGGATCCCCAGGGTCTCATGAACCCCGGCAAGGTGCTGCAGGCATAACGCGGCCAGGATCGCAGACCATGAAAACCCCTCCCGCAGCGGGCGCGAACCACCGGGTGCTGATCGTCGAAGACGACCATGTCATCGCCGGCAATCTGTACAGTTTCCTGGAGGCGCGGGGCTTTCTGCCCGATGTGGCGTACAGCGGACCCGCGGCCCTTCAACGGTTGCAGGAACAGCGTTTTGACGCCGTGCTGCTGGACATCGGCCTGCCCGGCATGGACGGCAACGCCGTGCTGCATGACATGCGCACGGAACGGCGGCTGGCCGTGCCGGTGCTGATGCTGACCGCGCGCGACAGCCTCGAAGACAAGCTGGCGGGCTTTTCCCATGGCGCCGACGACTATCTCACCAAGCCGTTCGCGCTGCTGGAAGTGGAAGCGCGGCTGCTGGCGCTGATCCAGCGCGCCAAAGGGTCGACGGTCGATGCGGAGCGCACCTTCGGCCCGCTTCAGTTCGACGCGCGCAGCCGCGTCGTGTCGGTCAGCGGCGTGCCGGTCCACCTGACCCGCAAGGCGGGCCTCATCATCGAGGTGCTGCTGCGCGATCCGGGCCGCGTGGTGACGCGTGAAGAACTGGAATCGGTCCTGTGGGGCAACGAACCTCCCTCGTCCGATGCGCTGCGCAGTCAGGTTCACCTGCTGCGGCGTGCGCTGGCCGATGCGGGTTTTGACGGCATCGAGACCGTGCACGGCACCGGCTGGCGCCTGACGCTGCCCGCCGCCGCATCATGAGCCGCGCCGCCGCCGGCACGCTGACCCAGCGCGTGGTCTGGGCGCTGACGGGCACGGTCGCGCTGTTCGTCACCGCGCTGGCCCTGCTGGCCTACCTGACGTTCGACCAGATGGAAGACGATCTGGTCAACGACATCCTGAACACCGAGATGGATCGCCTGGTCCAGCATGCGCGCAGCAGCGACGAGTTCCTGCCGCGCCACGGCGCGCGCGAACTCGGCGGATCCATGCGGGCGTGGCTCAGCGTGGACGGCCAGCCGCCCGCCGGCATGCCGCCGGAACTGCTCTCGCTGGAAAACGGACTGCACCTGATCGAACCCGGCGCCTACACCTGGCATGTGATGGTGGCCGAGACGGGCCGGGGGACCGTGTACCTGCTGTATGACGCCACCGACAACGAAGAGCGGGTGCACGATTTCGGACTGATCGTACTGGGCGTGGGCGCCATCTGCGTCGTGCTCGCCTACGGGTTGGCGCGTCGTGTGGCGGGGGTGGCGGTTGGACCGTTGCTGGATCTGACGGACCGGCTGTCGACCTGGGCGCCGGGCTCTCCTGACATGGCCGTCACGCGCGACGACGAGGCCGGGCGTCTCATCGAAGCCTTCAACCGCGTGCAGAACCAGGTGGACCGGTCCATCGCCCGCGAACGCGAATTCGCCAGCAACCTCAGCCACGAGGTGCGCACGCCGCTGGCGGCGATCCGCTCGGACAGCGAACTCATGCTGCTGACGCAGGCATTGACGCCGGATCAACAGCAACGCCTGACGCGTGTGGTGGACAACGTGGACGACGTCATCGTCAGCCTGGAAAGCGCGCGGGCAATGGCGCGCGACGAATTGCGCACGCCGGAACCGGTGGACATCGCCGAATGCATGGAAGATGCGTGGCGGGGCCATGCCGCCCAGGCCAGCCTGGCCAACCTGCGCTTTGACAATCAATTGCCCGCCGGCCAGGTGCTGACGCTGGACCGCTACGCATTGCTGACCGTGCTGCGCAACCTCGTGCGCAACGCCATCGAACACGCCGCGCCGGCCACGCTGACCGTGGCGCTGGACGCGGAGGGCGGACTGGCGTTGCGGGACAACGGCAAGGGCATTGCTGCCGGCGATCTGCCATTCCTGTTCCGCCGCTATTTCAGCGGCCGCCTGCGCGATTCCGGCGTGGCGGGCGGCGACGAGACGGCGCGCGGGCTGGGCCTGGCGATCGCCAAGCGCGTCTGCGACATGCAGGGCTGGTCGCTCAGCGTCGAGTCCTCGCAAGCAGAAGGCCCGGCGCGCGGCACGCGCTTCCTGCTGCGTTTCGAGCCCGACGAGGGGGCCGGCCCGTCGACGCAAATTTGACGAATTTTCGACTGGCGGGACCGTAAAGTGCGCTGGCCCGAAACGTCCGGATCTTCGTCTCCATGCCGTCCCCATTGCTGCAGTCCCCCCTGGTGCCGGCGCTGCACACGCCGACAAGAAGCCGTTATCTGCTGACTCACGTCGGGGCCGTGACGCTGTTGCTGGCCTGTATGGCCTGGTGGTCGCAGGCGTCCGGACTGGACATGCGCATCGCGCGCGCGCTGTTCGACCCGCTGCTGGACGACTTTCCGCTGCATGGCAGCCGGTGGCTTGAAATGCTGGGCCACCGGATGGTGCTGGCGCTGCCGATCAGCGTGGGTCTGGCCGCGGCGGGCGTTGCGGCGGGCAGCTACCGCATCGCGGCCTGGCGGCGCTGGCGCGGGGTGGCCTATGCCGTCGCGATCACGTGCCTGACGGGGCAACTGCTCATTACGCAACTCAAGCATCACACCATGCTGCCGCGCCCCTACGATCTGGAAACGTTGGGCGGCTATACGCCTTATCCGGTGCACTGGTGGACCTGGGCAAGAGCACGCGCCGGAGGCGCCTTGCCCAGCGGCCATGCCGGCGCGGGCTACGCCTTGCTGACCCTTTACTTCGCGGGGTGGGCGCTGGGCCGACCGGCGTGGCGCTGGAGCGGACTGGCGATCGGCGTGGCGGCCGGCGTGGGGTTTTCGGGGGTGCGCATTCTGCAGGGCGCGCATTTTCTCAGCCAGACGCTCTGGTCCGCCGCGCTGATGTGGCTGCTGGCGGCGGTGTTCTTCTATCCGCTGATCGCGGGGCGGGCGCCCGGATGCCCGCCCCGCCCGCACCGCGTCAGTTGAGCAGCACGCCCGGCAACCACAGCGAGAACGCCGGCACATACGTCACCAGCGCCAGCGCGGCCAGCAGCGCGCCGTAGAACGGCCAGATGGTGCGCATGACCGTCCCCACGGACACCCCGCCGATGGCGCACCCCACAAACTGTGTGGTGCCCACCGGTGGCGTGTTCAGCCCCAGCGCGCAGTTCAGCAGCAGCACCATGCCGAACTGCACTGGCCCCATGCCGTATTGCATGCAGATCGGCAGGAAGATCGGCGTGCAGATCAGGATGGTGGCGGCCATGTCCAGGAACGTTCCCAGCACGAACAGGATGATGTTGACCATCAGGAAGATGGCCCACGGCTCCGTCGAGATGGACGCCATCAGCTGCCCGGTCTTTTCGGCCACGCCATAGAAGCTGATCAGGTAGCCGAACGTCGCGGAAATGCCAATCAGCAGCAGCACCACGCCGGTGGTCTTCACGGCCTTGCTGGCGGCGCGCACGAACTGGTCCCAGGTCAGCGATCGGTAGACGAAGATCGTCAGCGCCAGCGCATACAGCACCGCCACCGCCGCGGATTCCGTCGCGGTGAAGACGCCGCTCAGGATGCCGGTGATGATCAGCACCACCACGAACAATCCTGGCGCCGCCGCCACCAGCGAGCGGAACACGATGTGCCAGCCCGGGAAGGTGCCTGCCGGATAGCCGCGGCTGCGCGCCACGAAGTAGGCGGCGGCCAGGTTGCACACGGTCAGGATCAGGGCGGGCACCACGCCTGCCGCGATCAGCGCCGCGATGGACACCTTGCCGCCCGCGGCCAGCGTGTAGATGATGATGTTGTGGCTGGTCGGCATCAGCGCGCCCACCAGCGCCGCGTGGGTCGTGACGTTCACCGCGTAGTCGGCGTGATAGCCCTCGCGCTTCATCATCGGGATCATCACCGACCCCATCGCCGACACGTCCGCCACGGGCGATCCCGACACGCCGCCGAACAGCGTGCAGGCCACCACGTTGGACATACCCAGGCCGCCCCGCACATGGCCCACCAGCGATTTGGCGAAGTTCACGATGCGGTCGGCGATGCCGCCGTACAACATCAGTTCACCCGTGAAGATGAAGAAGGGGATGGCCAGGAACGAAAATGCGTTCATGCCCGAGGTCATCTGCTGGAAGGCTACCGCGAGCGGCAGGTCCTCGTACATGATGGCCGTGATGGACGACAGCCCGATGGCAAAGGCCACCGGCACGCCGATCACGAGGAACCCCATGAAGGTGAAGGAAAGCAGTGTCAGCGCCATGCCGGGACCACCTTCTGGTTGCGCAGGATCGCGATGATGTGCTCGATGGAAAAGAGCGCGATCAAGGTGCCCGACAGGGTTGCAGGAACGTACTTCCAGGCGTTGGAGATGCCCAGGTTCGGAATCTTGTAGGCCGCGACGGACTCGGCCAGCACGCCGCAATTCCAGGCCATCAGCACGCCGAACAGCAGCACGAGCAGATGGATGAAGATGCGCAGCCGCCGCTGCCCGGCGGCGGGCAGGGCGTCCAGCAGGGACTCGAAGCCGATGTGTCCGGCGTCGCGCACGCCGACCGCGGCGCCCAGCATGGTGACGTACAGCACCAGCAAAAGGGCCAGGCTTTCGGCCCAGGTTGGCGTGCTGTTCAGGACGTGGCGGCCGAAGATCTGCAACGAGACAGCGACGATCAGGCAGATCAGCCCGAAGACGCTGGTCCACATGCAGAGTCGCGCCAGCCGGGCGCAGGCGCGGGAGTAGGCATCCAGCGGGGCAGCCAGGGCTTCTACCCGGCCCCCCGCGGCGACATCTGGTTCATTCGTGGGTGTGGCCAACATGATGTCCTCACTGCACGGCCTGGATCTTGGCGACCAGATCCTTCATTTCAGGGGTGGTGACAAAGCGTTCGTACACCGGCTTCATCGCACCCTGGAACGAGGGTTTATCGACCTGCGAGATCTGCGAACCGGCCTTCTCGACCACGGCGCGCGACTTCTGCTCGCGTTCGTCCCACAGCTTGCGCATGTACGGCACCGATTCGCGCGCGGCCTCGCGCAGGATCTTCTGGTCGTCCGGCGGCAGCTTGTCCCACTGGCGCTTGGAGAAGATCAGGATCTCGGGCGTCATCGTGTGCTCGGTCAGCGAGTAGAACTTCGCGACCTCGTAGTGATGCGCGCTCTCGTAGCTGGGAAAGTTGTTCTCGGCCGCGTCCACCAGTCCGGTCTTGAGCGATGTATAGACTTCGCCCATCGGCATCGGCGTGGCGTTGCCGCCCATCGCTTCCACCATCGCGACGGACAGGTCCGACTGCTGCACGCGGATCTTCAGGCCCTTGGCGTCGGCCAGCGTCTTGATCGGCTTCTTGGTCGTGTACATGGAACGCGACCCGCTGTCGTACCACGCCAGACCGACGAAGCCCGCGGCCTCGCACGAGCGCAGGATCTGGTCGCCGATCTCGCTGTCCAGCACCTTGTGCAGATGCTCTTTGGAGCGGAACAGGAACGGCAGCGACGGCACGCGCGTGGTCTGGCAGATGTTGTGCATCGCCGCGCTGGAGACGCGGGACATGGCCAGCGCGCCCAGCTTCACCTGCTCGATCGAATCGTCTTCGTTGCCGAGCGCGCCGCCGGAAAACACCTTCACGGTGATGCGGCCGTTGGTCCGTTGCTTGACCAGTTCGCCGAAGTGGCGCACGGCCTGCACAGTGGGGTAATCGTCGGGATGGATGTCCGCGGAGCGCAGCTCGGCGGCGTGGGTGGCGGGAATCAGCGTCAGCAAGGCGGCCGCGGCCAGAACGGCGCGGCTCAGGTGAGGGTGCAGCATGTCTACCTCCAGATGGGGTACGGCGTTTCGTTGAGGGCCGTGATGGCCCCGAAGCTCTTTGATATGCACTGCCTGCTCGGGGTGGGCGCGCGCGAAGCCGCCCGTCGGGTGCTAACCGGCGCTGGCGGTTTCCTCCAGGCCCTGCACGCCGGGGTGCAGGGCGAATACCGCGCCGTCCAGCGCGCCGGGGGCGGCGTTCGCGGGACGGATCGACGTGACGAAAAGGGTGTCCATGCCGGCGCCGCCGAAGGCGCACATGGCGACCTTCGCGGCGGGCACGTCCAAGGTGCGGTCCAGACGGCCGTCGGGGGTGTAGCGGTACACCTTGCCGGCGTCGTTGCCGCAGATCCAGTAGCAGCCCGCCGCGTCCACCGCGGCGCCATCTGGGCGGCCGGCGGGCAGGGCAGGGATGAAGAGGCGGCGATGGGACGGCACGCCGGCACCGGTGTCGTAGTCAAAGGCCCAGACGGCCGCGCGCGACGGGTGCGAATCGGACAGGTACATCGTCCGGCCATCGGGACTGAAGGCCAGGCCGTTGGGCACGATCAGGTCGTCCAGCAACACGGCGGTGCCGCGTGCATCGTGGCGGTACAGCGCACCGGCGGGCGAGGCCAGTCCCATGTCCATCACCATGGTGCCCGCCAGAAACCGGCCCTGCCGGTCACAGCGGCCGTCGTTGAACCGCATGCCGGGCGCGGCGTGGACAACGGCGGTAAGTTGCCGGGGCTCGCAGGCCTCACCCTCGCGCAGGGCGTCGCACGCGTAGAGACCATCTTCCATGGCCAGCAGCCAGCCGTCGCCACGCATGGCGATGCTGCCCGCCATCTGCGGCAACGCCCAGTGCGCGAATGCGCCGGTCTCGGGCGTCCAGCGCCACAGCGTCTTGCCGGGGATGTCGGTCCAGTAGAACGCGTTGTCCGCGCGCCGCCAGATAGGGCTTTCTCCGACGCCGCACAACAAGGTTCCAAGACGTTCGGCGGTGATGGACATGAAAGGCTTCAGGCGTTTGGGAAGGGGAAGGGGCCGGCCTTGACGAAGGCGCCGCCCTGGTAGCGCGCCGCGGGATCGTCCGCGGCCAGCGGGGGCTGCGCCTCGACCTGCGCGCGGAACCGCTCGGAAGAGTCCTTGGGCGCAAAACCCAACACGGCCGCGCCGCTGTTGTCCCACCAGCTGTCGCGGTTGGCCGACGCGCCATACACGATCAGGTGGCCGACGTCGGGAGTGAAAAGGGATCGGATGACCAGATCGGTCAGGTCGTCATGGCTGAGCCAGGTGACCAGCATGCGCCGGTCCTTGGGTTCGGGAAACGACGAGCCGATGCGCAGGCAGACGGTCTGGATGCCGTAACGGTCGAAGTAGAAGCGCGACAGATTTTCGCCATAGGCCTTGCTCAGACCGTAATAGCCGTCGGGCCGCAGCGGCACGTCGGCGTCCAGGGTCTGTCCCTGTTCATAAAAGCCGATGACGTGGTTGGAGCTGGCGAACACCACGCGACGCACGCCGTGCAGGCGGGCCGCCTCGTAGACGTTGTAGACACCCTGGATGTTGGCCGGCAGGATTTCTTCGAAGGGGCGCTCGACCGACACGCCGCCCAGATGCACGATGGCGTCCGTGCCGCGCACCAGTTCCGACACGGCGGACGCGTCGGACAGATTGCATTGGACGACCTCTTCGCCGTCTTCCGCGGGGGCCATCGCCGCCACATCCGAGACGCGCAGGACGTCCGCATGAGCTTTCAATCGGGGACGTAGTACCAGGCCCAGGTTGCCGGCGGCGCCGGTCAATAACAAACGATGACACCGAAGAGATTCAGGCATGTTGTTGACAGCTCGGCTCATGACGCAACGCTCTGTGAATGGCGCGGTGGAGTGGACTTGTCTGGTACGTTATCGTACAACTGTCGCAAAGTATAATGAACGCCATTTTTCAGCGTCAAGCGCTGCGCAACCGCTTCCGGATAATCCCTGATGAACGCTCCCGCCGATACCCCTGTTTTGCCGCAGCGTCGTCCCCGCAACCTGGCGCAAGGCCTGGTTGAAAATATTTCCGAACGCATCCGCAGCGGCGAAATCCGCCCGGGCGACAAGCTTCCCACCGAGTCCGCCATCATGCGTCAGTTCGGCGTAAGCCGCACCGTCGTGCGCGAGGCGCTGTCGCGTCTGCAGGCCTCGGGTCTGGTCGAAACGCATCACGGCGTGGGCACGTATGCGCTGGAGCCCAGCGGCGGCGGCGACTTCCGCGTCGACCCGGCCGACATCGCCACCGTGCGCGACGTGCTGGTGCTACTGGAACTGCGCATCTGCCTGGAAAGCGAGGCCGCGGGCCTGGCCGCCATCCGCCGTAGCGACGAACAATTGCAGGCGATGCGTCGCGCGCTGGATGCCTTCAAACAGGCGCTGGATGCGGGCGGTGACACGATCACGCCGGACTTCCAATTCCATCTGCTGGTGGCCCAATCCACCGACAACCGTTACTTCGCGGACCTCATGGCGCACCTCGGGTCGGCCATCATTCCCCGCACCCGCATCAACTCCGCCAAGTTCGCCCTTGAAGACCGGGCCGCCTATCTGGCGCGCGTGAATCTCGAACACGAAGACATCTACAGCGCGATCACGCGTCAGGACCCCGAGGCCGCCCGCGCCGCCATGCGCACGCACCTGAGCAACAGCCGCGAACGCCTGCGGCGCGCGCAATAGCCATCGTCATGAAGGCGTTTGGTTCACGTGTGATGTCGTACAACGTTTGAACCGCCTCGTGCCGCCGTCGATAAGCCCGAAACCGCGTTACTCTTGGCGCGGTTATTTTTTTGGTTCTTGAAACGGCATGGTTCTGCGCGGCACATCAGGCAATACGCATTCTTCGTTGGGACAGGTATGTCCCGCTGCTCGGAGGGTCGCGGCATGCGTCGCCTGACACTTCGATTCATCATTGCCATCCTGGCGCTGCTGACACTGTCGCGCCTGGGGTTGGCCTTCTGGATGTGGGACCGTGTCGAAGCGGCCGGCGGCCTCGGGCCGCTCCTCTTTGGCGGACTGCGCATCGACGTGTGCCTGCTGTCGATGGTGATCGCGCTGCCGGCGGTGTTTTCGCCGTGGTTCGGCCACCGTCCGCTTGCCGCGCGCAT
Organism: Achromobacter sp. UBA5777; assembly: GCF_002418565.1. NCBI lineage: Bacteria > Pseudomonadati > Pseudomonadota > Betaproteobacteria > Burkholderiales > Alcaligenaceae > Achromobacter > Achromobacter sp. UBA5777. Next base: position 16,189 of record NZ_DIEJ01000290.1, read on the forward strand.
TACCGCGTGGTGGTTCCGCGTGTGGTGGATGCTGTATGTGCTGCTGGAAGTGTCGACCCCGCAATTCATCGCGGAATACGACACCCGGCCCAACCGCCTCTACTTCATCTACCTGCTCAATCCGAAGGAAGTGGGCTCGATGCTGTGGCAGGGCTACAAGGGCGTGCTGGTGGCCGCCTTCGTGGTGCTGGTCCTGGCGGCCTGGCTTGCGGTCAAGCTGTTCCCGACGCGCACGCGCGATCCGTTCATGGGATGGTGGAAGCGGCCTGTCGCGTCCTTTGTGATCCTGGCGCTGGTGTTCCTGGGCGCGCGCGGCACGCTCGAGCATCGCCCCATCAACCCCGCCAAGGTTGCCTTCAGTTCGGACGCCATGGTGAACGCGCTGGCGCTCAATTCGCTGTACAGCGTGTTCGACGCGGCCTATCGCATGCGCGATGAGCGCTCGTCGGCCGCGATGTATCCGAAGATGGCCGTGGACGAGATGAACGCCATGGTGCGCGAGAAGGCCGGCATGACCGGCGCGCCAATGGATCCGACGCTGCCCAGCCTGCATGAGCAGAAGGCAACCGTGCGGCGTGACAAGCCGCTGAACGTGGTGATCATCCTGCAGGAAAGCCTGGGTGCGCAGTACGTCGGCAGCCTGGGGGGCCGCGACCTCACGCCAAACATCGACCGGCTGGGCAAGGAAGGCTGGATGTTCCACCGCGCCTACGCCACCGGCACGCGCTCGGTGCGCGGCATCGAAGCCGTCACCGCGGGCTTTCTGCCCAGCGTGGCCGATGCCGTGGTCAAGCTGCCGCGCTCGCAGACAGGCTTTTTCACTCTGGCGCAGTTGCTGGGCAAGCACGGCTATCACTCGCGCTTCGTGTATGGCGGCGAGTCCCACTTCGACAACATGCGCGCCTTCTTCCTGGGCAACGGCTTTGACGAGATCGTGGACCGTCCCAAGTTCGTCGACCCCGTGTTCGAGGGATCGTGGGGCGCCTCGGATGAAGACATGTTCAATCAGGTCGACCGCCTGCTTCGCGCGGACGGCGACAAGCCGGTGTTCACGCTGGCGTTCTCGGTGACCAACCATTCGCCGTGGGAATACCCGCCCGGGCGCATCCAGCCCGTGGGCGACCCGGCCACGGTGGACAACACGGTGCGCTACGCGGACTGGGCGCTGGGCCAGTTCTTCGACAAGGCGCGCAAGGCGCCGTATTGGGACAACACGGTCTTCCTGGTCATCGCCGACCACGATTCGCGCGTGTACGGCTCCATTCCCGTGCCGGTACGGCATTTCCAGATTCCGGCGCTGATCCTGGGCGCGGGCATCGCGCCGCGGCAGGACGATCGGCTGGTCAGCCAGATCGACATGGCGCCGACGCTGCTGTCCTTGATCGGCCTGGATAACGTGAACCCCATGCTGGGCGCCGACCTGACGCAGCGCGATCCGAACCGCGCGATGATGCAGTACGCGGACAACTTCGGTTATCTGAAGGGCGATCAGCTGCTGGTGCTGGAGCCTTCCAAGGCGCCGCGCCAGTTCCGTTACGAGGCCGCGCCGGTGGGGCAGGACGAAACGTATGCGCCGGTCGAGCCGGCGGATCCGGCGCTGACGCAGGAGGCGTTGGCGCACGCGTTGTGGGCAAGCTGGGCGTATCGCGAAGAGAAGTACCGGCTGCCGTGACGCATATGACGACGAAGGCGGCCACCCCGGCCGCCTGCCTTGATCCTGCTCAATCCGTATTCCGCGGGCCAATAGCACACTGGCGCCCATGACAACGCCCAACACGTCCTCGGGAGCCTCCCGCCCCGCATCTCCGGCGCTTTCCAGTGTCCACCACGCCGCCCAGCGCCAGCGGCCCCGTATGGCGATCCCCGTGCCCCGTGGCCGTTTTGCCTGGATCACCGGCGTCATCAGCTCGGTCTGGCTGGCCGCCAACACGCTGTTCTGGTGCCTGCTGCTGTTTCCGGTCTCGCTGCTGAAGCTGGCGTTGCCATTTGCCGCAGTCAGGCGCCGCATCGATCCCATTCTGAATGGCATCGCCACCGCGTGGGTGGCGTGTAATTCCAGCTGGTTCGTGCGCATCCAGCCGCAGGCCTGGGACATCCAGGGCAACAAGGACCTGCGCTATGCCGACTGGTATCTGGTCAACTGCAACCATCAGTCGTGGGTCGACATCTTTGTGCTGCAGTACTCGCTGAACCGGCGCATTCCGCTGCTCAAGTTCTTCCTCAAACAGCAGCTCATCTACGTGCCGGTCATCGGTCTGGCGTGGTGGGCGCTGGACTTTCCCTTCATGAAACGCCACGGCAAGGCGGCCCTGCGCAAGAATCCCGACCTGGGGCGCCAGGACCAGGAGGCCGCGCGGCGCGCCTGCGCCAAGTTTTCGCTGGTGCCCACCAGCGTGATGCTGTTTGCCGAAGGCACGCGCTTCAGCCAAGCCAAGCGCGCGGCGCAGAACTCGCCATACCGCCATCTGCTCAAGCCCAAGGCGGGCGGTCTGGCGGTGTCGTTGAATGCGATGGGGGCGCAGTTCCGGTCGATGATCGACGTCACCATCGCCTATCCGGACGGCGCGCCGAGCTTCTGGGATTTCGCCTGCGGACGCGCAGGACAAGTGCTGGTGCGCATGCGGCAATTGCCGGTGCCCCCGGCGTTCTGCGAAGCCGATTACTCGCGCGACAAGGCGTTTCGCACCACGTTCCACCAATGGCTTGGCCAGCAGTGGCAGGCCAAGGACGACGAAATCGAGGCGCTTGTTGCGCGCCCGGGGGCGCCCGCCGCGGGCTCACCCGCCGCGGGAGCGCCCGCCGCCACAAACCCGCCCCTCAACTAAATAAAAAAAGCCACGCAGCGGGCGCGCCGCTGCGTGGCTTTGTCCATGCCGCCTGAGCGTCAGATGCGCGCGGGCAGCACCACGCCCGAGCACTCGCCGAAGCCAATGCGCGGATAGCCCGCCTTCACGCATTCGGCGCGGATGATGATCTGGTCGCCATCCTGCAAGAAGGTGCGCTTCTCGCCCCATGGCAATTCAATTGCCGTCTTGCCGCCATTGCTCAGTTCCAGCAGCGACCCCGCTTCCGAAGGCTGCGGGCCGGACAGCGTGCCGGTGCCCAGCATGTCGCCCGGCTGCAGGTTGCAACCGTTGACCGTGTGGTGCGTGATGAGTTGCGCGACGTTCCAGTAGGCGTCGCGGAAATTGCTGCTGGACAGCTTCACCGGCGGCTTGCTGTCGGCGCGCGATTGTTCGGTGGTCATCAGCACCTGCATCTGCACGTCATACGCGCCCTTGGCCCGATTGGCGTCGGAGGCCAGGTAAGGCATCGGCTGCGGCTCGCCCGCGCCTCGGGTCCATTGCGTGCGGAACGGCTCCAAGGCTTCCATCGTGACGATCCAAGGCGAGATCGTGGACGCGAAGTTCTTGGACAGGAATGGACCGAGCGGCTGGTATTCCCAGGCCTGGATGTCGCGGGCCGACCAGTCATTCAGGATGCACAGGCCGAACACGTGCGAGTCCGCGTCGGCCAGCGTGATGCGTTCGCCCTGGGCGTTGCCGGTGCCCACGAAGATGCCTAGCTCCAGTTCATAGTCCAGACGTGCGCAGGGGCCGAACTGCGGCGCTTCGCCTTCGTTGGCGGGACGCGTCTGGCCGACCGGGCGCGGGAATTTCTGGTCCACGCCAATGCTGGAGGCGCGGCCGTGATAGCCGATCGGCACCCACTTGTAGTTGGGCAGCAGGGGGTTGTCGGGACGGAACTGCTTGCCCACGGCGGTGGCGTGATGCACCGAGATATAGAAGTCGGTGTAGTCGCCGATGCGGGCGGGCGTGGTGTATTCGGCGTCGGCCTGCGCGACCAGCAGCGGTTCCACCGTGGCGCGCAAGGCGGCGCCTTCACGCAGCGCGCGCGACAGGGCCAGGCGCAGCGCGCTCCAGTGCGATTGGCCCAGGGCCATCAGCGCATTCAGGCTGTCGGTGGCGCAGGCGGCCAGGGCATCCGCGGCCAGGCCTTCGAACGGCTGCTTGCCGGCCAGCGCGGCCAGGTCCAGGATCTGGTCGCCGATGGCCACGCCGGGGCGGAAGGATTCCTGCGTGCCCTTGCGGCGGAATGCGCCGTAGGGCAGGTTCTGCACGGGGAAATCCGACGTGTCCGAATTGGCGCTGGCGACCCAGCTCTTCAAGGACGGGTCGTGGGTTTCGTTGATCGTGGTGGTCATGGCTGCGTGTCTCGGTCAGTGTGGTTATGGGGGGCTGGCCGGGCGCTCGAGCGGTTCGTGCGCCGGATGAATCAAACGCCAAACGGCGATGCGCTGTTCGCGCATCGCCGCCGGCAACAAAGGTTGACGCAGTCGCGTCACGCCTTCTTGGGATCGAAGTGCTTTGCGATGCCCTGCCAGCACCGGTAGTAATCGCCCTGCAATTCTACCGACGCCAGCGCCTGCTCCGTCGGGCGGATTACGCGGCGGGTCTCGAACATGAACGCCATCGTGTCGCGGATGTAATGCGCCTTGCTGGTGTCCGCGTGCGACGCCTTTTCAAACGTTTCGGCGTCGGGACCGTGGCCGCTCATGCAGTTGTGCAGGCTGGCGCCGCCGGGCGCGAACCCGTCGGCCTTGGCGTCGTACACGCCCTGGATCAGGCCCATGAATTCGCTGGCGATGTTGCGGTGGAACCAGGGCGGACGGAACGTGTTCTCCATGGCCAGGACGCGCGGCGGGAAGATGGCGAAGTCCATGTTGGCCGTGCCCGGGGTGTCCGACGGGGCCGTCAGCACCGTGAAAATCGAGGGATCGGGGTGGTCGAAGCTGATCGATCCGATGGTGTTGAAGTGGCGCAGGTCGTACTTGTAGGGGGCGTGCGTGCCATGCCAGGCCACCACGTTCAGGGGCGAATGGTCGATCGCGGCACGCCAGAAGCCGCCTGTGAACTTGGCGATCAGTTCAAAGTCGCCGTCCACGTCTTCGTACCAGGCCACGGGCGTCTTGAAGTCGCGCGCGTTGGCCAGACAGTTCGAGCCGATGGGGCCCAATTCCGGCAGGCGCAGCGCCGCGCCGAAGTTCTCCAGCATGTAGCCGCGCGCCGTGCCGTCCAGCAGTTCCACGCGGAATCGCACGCCACGGGGGATGACGGCGATCTCCAGCGGTTCCAGGTCGATGAGACCCAGTTCGGTGGCCAGGCGCAGGCGCCCCTCTTGCGGCACCAGCAGCAGTTCGCCGTCGGCGTTGTAGAAGAAGCGGCCCTGCATCGAGCGGTTGGCGGCATACAGATGGATGCCCACGCCGCCCTGTTCGTCGGGGCCGCCATTGCCGCCCCATGTCTTCACGCCTTCCAGGAAATCCGTGGGGGCATCGGGAATCGGCATCGGGCTCCAGCGCAGCTGGTTCGGCGTGACCGGGCCGTGGCCGAAGGTGCTCAGCCAGCCGGCGGCGCCGCCGAACGCTTCAAAGGGCTTGTGCTGCGCGCCCGGACGGATGCGGTACAGCCACGAGCGGCGGTTTTCCGCGCGCGGCGCCGTGAAGGCGGTCCCGGACAGCTGCTCGGCGTACAAGCCGTAAGGACATTGCTGCGGTGAATTGCGGCCGGCGGGCAGGGCGCCGGGCAAGGCCTCGGTTGCGCATTCGTTGCCGAAGCCGGACTGATATTGCAGTTCCATGAAATCCTCCTGGGTGGCGGGCGCGGTGCTTGGCCGCGCAGCTTGGTGTGGTGGCGGGACGGGCGCCGCCCGAGCCGATGTGCCATTGTCGGAAAAAATCCCTGTTGCGGCTACGGGAATGCAAAAATAGCGACTATAAATTTCGTGAATAGTAGGGGGCGGCGATGGCCGAACTGCGCGATGTCGATCTGAATCTGCTGCTGCTGTTTCAACACCTGCTGGAGGACCGCAACCTGTCGGCGGTGGCGCGGCGCATGGACCTGTCGCAACCCGCGGTGAGCAATGCGCTGCGGCGCCTGCGCGTGGCGTTCGGCGATGAACTCTTCGTGCGCACCGCGCAGGGCATGCTGCCGACGCCGCGTGCCCAGCGCCTGGCCGGACCCGTCAGTGAAGCGCTGGGGTTGCTTTGCCAGGCCTTGCAGGATCAGGACGAGTTCGATGCGACGACCAGCACCCGGCGCTTTCGCGTGGCCATGACGGACGTCGGCGAAATCCACTTCATGCCGCGCCTCATGGAAGTCTGCGTGCAGAAGGCGCCGCAGGTGCGCATCGACTCGGTGCGGGTGCTGGGGCCGGATCTGCCGCGCGAGATGGAGTCGGGCAGGGTGGACCTGGCGATCGGGGCGTTCGATGAAATGGGAGCCGGCACGCTGCAGCGGATGCTGTTTCGCCAGGGCTACGCCACGCTCTTCCGTCAGGCGCATCCCACCGCGCATGCGGGCATGGGGATCAAGGCGTTTCGCGCGGAGCGTCATCTGATCGTGTCGCGCGCGGCGCCTTATGGGCAGGTGAATCAGTCGATGGAGCGGGCCGGGGTGGACCTGGCCGAGCATTTCAGCGTGCCGCATTTTTCAGCGGTGCCCTATATCGTCAGCGCGACGGATCTGCTGGCCACCGTGCCGGAGAAGCTGGCGGCCAGCGCCGCCGCGCCGTTCGGCCTGCGCTTCATGACGCCGCCGCTGAAAGTGCCCGCGCTGCAGACCAACATGTACTGGCAGCGCAGGGTGGATCGCGACGGCGGCAATCAGTGGCTGCGCGCGTTGATCGTCAACACCTTCGCGGTGGGCTCATGAGGGCCCGCGCGCGGCGTTGACGCCGACGCGGACCCGCGCCGCTTTCATCGGCTGCGCCCCGTCTTGAAATGCCGCCTTAAACCGCCTGCGTCACGGACGCGCGCGCATGCTGCAACGCTTCCTTCAGCAGCGGCAGGTCGCCCAGGTGGTTCGCCAGCAGCAGGATCAGCGCCGCATTCAGCTCCTGGCTCTGCTCGTTCGTCAGGTCGCGATGGGCGTCGATCAGCGCTTCATAGAAGTCGTCCGGCGCGCTCAGGTTGGTTTCGGTGATAAGCATGGTGACAACCTCTGGAATCACGCGCGGCCCGTCGCGCGCTGAACGGCGGCGGCAACGGCGTCGGGATTGAAAACGCGCCAGCGCGCGGCGATGTGCTGGTCGGGGCGGATCAGGTACGCGGTGCCGTCCTGCGCGTCGTAACGCTTGGCCAGGCAGCCTTCGCTGTCGCGCACCACGGGCACGTCCGCGGCCACGGCGGACAGGTCGCACTGCATATCGGCCACCAGCACAGCCTTGACGGGCACCGGCGCCATCCTCAGCGCCTGCAACGCCATCAGCGTGTCGCGGCCGGGCAGCGCGCCGCCGCAGAACACCGCCAGCACGAACTCGCCATCCAGTTGCGACAGCCACCAGCCCGCATCGCCCTGAACCTGCAACGGCGCATCCAGCGCCACCGCGCCCGGCATCATGCGGCCGGTGAAGGCGTCGGCATCCGGCGTGTTCAGGGGCGATCCGGCGTAGGTGGCCGGCAGCGAAAGCCGCCCACTGTTCACGAGGGATCGCGCAAACGGGTGGTCCTTCGCCAGGTTCAGCACCGCGTTGCGGAAGCTTCGGCTGATGTCGCTCTTGGGCGTAATGAAGTCGGTGGCGCGCGAAGAGTTCAGGATGTTCTCGTCGGCCGCGAATTCGCGCTCGGCGCTGTAGCTGTCGATCAACGTGTCGGGCGCCAGGCCGGCCACGACAAGCTTGAGCTTCCACGCCAGGTTCTCGGCATCTTGCACGCCGCTGTTGGCGCCGCGCGCGCCGAACGGCGACACGCGGTGCGCGGAGTCGCCCGCGAACACGATGCGGCCGTGGCGGAACTTGTCCATGCGTTCGCACGCGAACGTATAGACGCTGACCCATTCCAGTTCGAACTGCGCGTCCGGACCCAGCAGCGCCCGGATGCGCGGCAGCACGTTTTCGGGCTTGACGGCTTCGACCGGGTCGGCGTTCCAGCCAAGCTGAAAGTCGATGCGCCAGACGTTGTCGGGCTGCCGGTGCAGCAGCACGGATTGATTCGGGTGAAAGGGCGGATCGAACCAGAACCAGCGTTCGGACGGAAAATCCGCGGTCATCTTGACGTCGGCGATCAGGAAGCGGTCGCGGAAGATGCGGCCGTGGCTTTCCTGGCCGATCAGCTTGCGCACCGGCGAACGTGCGCCGTCGCAGGCGATCAGCCAGTCGGCATGCAGCGTGTACGGGCCTTCGGGCGTTTCAACGGTCAGCGTCACGCCATCATCGCCCTGCATGACGCCGGCGACCTTGTTCTTCCAGCGCAGCTCGATGTTGGGCTGCTGGCGGGCCTGCTCGTACAGATAGCCTTCGGCGTAGTACTGCTGCAGATTGATGAACGCCGGCCGGCGGTGACCGGGTTCGGGCAGCAGGTCGAAACGCCAGACTTCCTGTTCGCGAAAGAAAATCTTGCCAACGTTCCACGACACGCCCTTGTCGATCATGCGCTGGCCAACGCCCAGGCGATCCCAGATTTCGAGCGTGCGTTTGGAAAAGCAGATGGCGCGGGACCCTGTGGACAAGCGGTAGTCGTCGTCCAACACCACCACGCGCACGCCCTGGCGAGCCAGATCCAGCGCCGTGGTCAGGCCGACGGGGCCGGCGCCCACCACCACGACCTGATGGCGCGCCGGGTCGGCCGCCGTCTGGTCCGCGTGCTTTTCATAGGCGAACTCCATCGCCTGAAAGTCGATGTCTCCCACGGTTGTCTCCTGTGTGGGTCATTTTTTTATTTATGCGGACACGCTGCGCCGCAAGGGTCGCGCGTGTCCGGTTCCTGCTTGTTCGGATCCGGGGGGAAGATCAGCCTTCCAGCTGGGCCCACATCTCCAGGTCGCGCTTGTCCGTCCAGATGCGCGGGTGCGTGTAGCCCGAGGCTTCGTCAAAGGCGCGCGACACGTCGAACGGCATGCAGTGGTCAAAGATGACCCAGTCGCTGTAGCGCGGCTTCATGAAGTCGTAGACCTCGCGGTAGATCGTCTTCAGATCCTTGCCTTCGGCCACGCCGCGGTTCACGGCGCCGTACAGGTCCGTCAGGAAGGCGCGCGTGCCGGCCAGGCCCTGGCGCACTTCGGTGGCGTTCTTGAGCGCCGGGCCGCGGCCGGGCACCATCTTCTCGGCTTCAAAGCCCGACAGCGCGTCCAGCGTGGTGGGCCAATCGCGGAAGTAGGCGTCGCCGCAGTAGGGCGTGGACTGGTATTCGACCAGGTCGCCCGCGAACAGGATCTTCTGCTCGGGCAGCCAGGCGATGGTGTCGCCCTTGGTGTGACCGCGGCCGACCTGCAGCAGCTTGACTTCCAGGTTGCCCAGGTTGACCGTCATTTCGCCCTTGAACGTCATGGTCGGCCAGACCAGGCCCGGCGGAATCGATTCGGCGTTGCGGAACAGGCGGGGGAAGCGGCCGATTTCGCTGGCCTTGTCCTGCTCGCCGCGTTCGGCGATCAGGTCATAGGTGTCGCGGCTGGCCAGGATCTCCTGGGCGTTGTAGGCCGACGCGCCGAACACGCGCACGGCGTGGTAGTGCGACAGCAGGATGTACTTGATGGGCTTGTCCGTGACTTCGCGGATGCGGCGGATCACGTCCTGGGCCATGACGGGGGTGGCCTGGGTGTCGATCACCATGACGGCCTCGTCGCCAATGATCACGCCCGTATTGGGGTCGCCTTCGGCGGTGTAGGCATAGGCGTTGTCGGACAGCTTTTCGAACGAGACGACCTTGTCGTCCAGGTCCGCGTGCGAGGCGAATTGCTTGCTCATGGAGGCTCCTTCCACTTTTATAGGAATAGGGTGTGTGGAAGGAAATATAGTCCCGCGTTAGTTTTCGTGCAATACGTTTGCTATAAACGAATTCCCCAGTTGTAACGGTGATTTTCCCGGGCGCTTAGGACGGGTGGCGGTCAATTCCGCTGGCATTTCGGGCAGTAGTAGGTGGCTCGCTGCCCCTGGACGAAACGGCGGATGGGGGTGGCGCAGACCCGGCAGGGCAGGCCTTCGCGTTCGTACACGGCCGCGTGGATCTCGAAATAGGCCCCCGGCTCGCCGCTGGCGCCCACGTAGTCGCGCAGCGTGCTGCCGCCGGAGGTCAGCGCGTCGGCCAGCGTGGCGCGCACCATGTCTGCCAGCCGCTCGCAGCGGGCCAGCGACAGCTTGTTTGCGGGCGTCTTGGGATTGATCCGGGCGCGGAACAGGCTTTCCGACGCATAGATATTGCCCACGCCGACCACCGCCATACCGGCCAGCAGCACCTGCTTGATGGCCGCGGAATGGTTCTGGAAATGCCGGTGCAGCCAGGCCCCGTCGAACCGCGGATCGAAAGGTTCGATGCCCAGTTTGGCCAGCAGCGGGTGCGCCTCGATGGGCCCCTCGGCGGCGTCGTGCCACAGCACCGCGCCGAAGCGCCGCGGATCGTGCAGGCGCAGGACCGCGCCGTCGAAGATCCATTCGACATGATCGTGCTTGCGCAGGAATTCACCGGGCGCCACGCTGCGCAGCGAGCCCGACATGCCCAGATGCACGATCTGGGTGCCATGTTCGAAGCGCAGGAGCAGGTACTTGCCGCGCCGCGCGCATTCCAGCACCGTACGTCCGCCGATCAGGGACGGCAGCTCCGGCGGGATGGGCCAACGCATGCGGGGTTCGTGAACGACCAGTCGCGAGAGCGTCTGGCCGGTGATGATGGCGTCGATTCCTCGGCGCGTGGTTTCGACTTCAGGCAGTTCCGGCATGAGCCAGTGTAAGATCATCAATTGCGTGTACGAAGATTGTGCCATCAACCGGACGGGCCGCGTGAAGTCGTCTTTTAAACAAATGAATATCGGGATCGCCGCGTTGGGGCTTGCGCTGGCAGCAATCATGGCCCCGCCGGCCCAGGCCGCCGACGGCCGGACGCGTGACGCGACGGGCCCCCGGATGGCCCCCCAAAGCCGCCAGCCTGAAACCGAAGTCATCCGCCTGCGCCCAGGTCAACTGCCTTATGTCTCGCTGACCGGCGATATCTTCTACCGCGTACTGGCTTCCGAAATCGCCGCCCAGCGGGGCATGTACGGCACCGCCGCCACGACCATGGTCGGTCTGGCCCGTGACACCGGCGATCCTCGTCTTGCCCGTCGCGGCCTTGAATTCCAGCTTGCCGGCGGCAACCTGCCCGGCGCGCTGGACGCGGCCCGCGTATGGGCCCGCCTCGCGCCCAACGACGTCGAAGCCAGCTCCACCGAACTGGCGCTGGCGGCCGCCAATGGCCAGACCAAGGGCCTGGCCCAGGCGCTGCGCAAACGCATCGATTCCTCGCGCGACAAGCCCGCCGCCATCGGCCAGGCGCTTGCCGTGCTCAGCCGCCTGAACGACCGGCGCCTTGCGCTGCGCATCCTGGACGAGTCCCTGAGCGACAGCGTGCGCAAGCTGCCCGCCGCCCATCTGGCGTTGGCCGACGTGGCCTCCGCCGCTGGCGACTACGAGCGCGCGGCGCAGGAATCCCGCGCCGCGCTGGCCGCCGATCCCAAATCCGAAGGCGCCGCCCAGCGCGTGCTGGAATACGGTTCCAAGGTGGACCCCAAGCGCGCGCAGACTGAAGCCCGCACCTTCATCAACCGCAATCCGGGCGCCCGCAAGGTGCGCCTGATGCTGGCCGGCCAACTGGCCGACAGCGGCGACTACGACGCCGCCCTGGCTGAACTGCAAGCCATGTCGCGCCGGTCGCCTGAAGACTTCGACCTGCTCTTCATGCAGGCGCAACTGGCGTACAAGTCCGGGCAGCTTCCGCAGGCCAAGACCCTGTTGCAGCAGTACCTGGACGTCCAGAACCAGCGCCAGCGGGCCACGGTCCCGGGCGCCACCGACGCGGGCGCCGCCGCCGCCGATGCGCACGTGCTGCTGGCGCGCATCGCCGAAGACCAGGGCCATTACGACGAAGCCATCGCCGAACTCGGCCGCATCGACGACCCCACGCTGCGCTATTCCGTGCGCATGCGCCAGGCCGCGCTGCGCGCCAAGAGCGGCCGCGTGGACGACGCGCTGGCCATGATCGACTCGGCCGGCCCGCAGGACGAAGAAGAGCGCGCCCTTGGCGCGCTCACCAAGGCGCAGATCCTGCGCGACGCCGACCGCATCGGCCAGGCGGTCACCGCCCTGGAAGCCGCGGACCAGGCGCTGCCGGACACGGTCGAAATCAAGTACGAACTGGCGATGCTGTACGAACGCCAGAACCGCCTGGCTGACCTGGAGCGCATGCTGCGTCAGGTCATCGCGCTGGATCCGGACCACGCCCATGCGTACAACGCGCTGGGCTACACGCTGGCGGACCACAACCAGCGCCTGCCCGAGGCCCTGGACCTGATCACGCAGGCGCTGGAGTTGTCGCCCAACGATCCGTTCATTCTGGACAGCATGGGCTGGGTCAAATTCCGCATGGGCGACACCACCGCCGCCGCGGATTATCTGCGCCGCGCCTACAGCGTGCGTCCCGAAGCCGACATCGCCGCGCATCTGGCCGAAGTGCTTTGGGCGCAAGGCAAGCGCGATCAGGCCATGGACCTGCTGCGCGCGGCCCTCATGAAAGATCCCAAGAACAAGACGGTTCAGGACGTCGTGAAGCGTCTGGGGGTCAGCCTGTGACGGCAGTATTTGCAGGATTGCGCGGCGCCGCGGCCAGCGTGCGCTGGATGGCAATGGCGCTGTTGGCCTTCACCCTGGCGGCATGCACGTCCTTGCCCAAACCGATCGAAGGCGCCAGCGCCGATGCGTTTTCCCGCATCGGGCGCTTTGCCATTACGGTCAACGAAGAAAGCGGCAAGCAAAACGCGGTGCAGGGCGGTTTTTCCTGGTCCGACGATGGCCGCCGTTATGTGCTGGACCTGACCAACCCGCTGGGCTCGACCGAAGCGCGTGTGGAAGGCACCCCGGGCGCCGCCAGCCTCACCAAGGCAGACGGCACCCGGCTGGTCGCCGACAACCCGGATGCGCTTGCGGAAGACGCGCTGGGCAGCAGCATGCCGGTGTCCGGGCTGCGTGACTGGCTGCGCGGCAAGCTGCCCGCAGATCCCGAAGCCACCGATGTGACCCGCGACGAACTGGGCCGCCCCGTGGCCTTCGAACAGGGCGGCTGGCGCGCCAAGCTTTCCCGCTACGACGAAAAAGGCCCCCAACTGCTGGTGCTGGAACGCCAGGAACCCGGGCGCCGCATCCTCGTTCGGCTGGTCGTCAACCAGTCGTGAGCGCGCGCGGCGTCAGGCGCCGCGCTGGGCGATTCGGGTAAACCCTTATCACATCGCCTTCATTCCAATCAAGCGAATAACCGCCGCAAATCCGGGCGTGTTACCGCTTGAAATATATTGACTTCACTGAATAATTCTCCCTGCCCGCGCCCGGTTCGTGCGCGGCGCAGCAATTCGGGGTCGACGCTCGTCTGCCGCCACCCTTTTGGAGAATGGCCAATGTTCAGGAACACACGCATCGCGACGGTGCTATTGGGAATCATCGCGATCTTTTTCACCTTCCAGTTGGTGATTGGCGGCATGGGCTTCGTTGCCCTGCGCCAGACCAACCACGATGTCGAGCAGCTATATCGCCTGTCGGCGCAACAGGTCAACGCGGTCAATTCCGCGTCGCTGTCGCTCGTCGCGGCCCGCACGGACCTGAGCCGCTACGCCACGCGCGTCGCGCAGGGCAATACCGACGACAAGAGCTCGCTCCAGGCTGCGCGTCAGCGCATCGTGTCGGCCGATCGCGCCTTCCAAGGGTTCTCCGGCGGCCTGTCCGCCGAGGAAAAGGCCGAATCCGCCGCCATCATCGATGCTTACACCAAGCTCAGCACCAACCTGCAGAACGTGGGGCGCGTCCTTGAAGCCGGCGACATGGACGCCTACTTCAAGCAGGGTACGCAGGCCGTGCAGGAGCGCCTCGTAAGCGAGCGCGACGCCTTCGTGCTGCGTGCCGAGAGCACCGGGCAGACGGTCATGGATGAAATCTCCATGTTCCACACGCTGTTCAGTTCGCTGCTGGCCGGCATTCTGGCGCTGGGCCTGTTGATGGCCGTCGGCGCGCACGTGTTGATCCGCCGCATGATCGTGCGCCCGCTGCTGGAAGCGGGCGAAGTCTTCCGCCGCATCGCCGAGGGCGACCTGACGCGCCGGGTGGCGGATATGGGCAAGAACGAAATCGGCGCGCTGATCGGCGCCCTCAAGGCCATGCAGGACAGTCTGGTGCGCACCGTGTCGGCCGTGCGCCGCGGCGTTGACGAGATCAACGTCGGTGCGCGCGAGATTTCTTCGGGCAACACCGATCTGTCCAGCCGCACCGAAGAGCAGGCTGCGTCGCTCGAGGAGACCGCGGCCAGCATGGAAGAACTGGCCACCACCGTGAAGCAGAATGCCGACACCGCACGCGAAGCCAATCGCATGGTGGCCGCGTCGCAAGCGGTTGCACAGCGCGGCGGCGAGGCCGTGTCCAGCGTGGTCGAAACCATGCACGCGATTTCGGGCAGCTCGTCGCGCATCGCCGACATCGTGGGCGTGATCGACGGCATTGCATTCCAGACCAACATCCTGGCGCTCAATGCCGCGGTGGAAGCCGCGCGCGCAGGCGAGCAGGGCAAGGGCTTTGCGGTAGTGGCCAGCGAAGTGCGCACGCTCGCGCAGCGCAGCGCCGCCGCCGCCAAGGAAATCAAGCAGCTCATCGAGGATTCCGCGCAGAAGGTCGGTGTGGGTTCGGAGCAGGTTGAAAACGCCGGCGCCACGATGCGCGAGATCGTTGAGTCCGTGCAGCGCGTGACCAGCCTCATGGCTGAAATCTCGGCCGCTTCGGAAGAGCAGGCCACCGGCATCGACCAGGTCAACCGCGCCGTCTCGCAGATGGATAGCGTGACGCAGCAGAACGCGGCCTTGGTCGAAGAAGCCGCCGCTGCTGCTGGCGCCCTGGAAGAACAGGCGCGCCAACTGGCCGGCGCCGTGTCGGTGTTCAAGCTGCCGGATGGACAGGTCATCGACGCGCCTGCTGCACGACTTGGCGGGAGCGTGACGCCGCAGTTGGCGTAATGGCGCAGAACGTGTGAAGCCACGTTTCGCATGACGCCTCGCTTCGTATGACGCCACTGTTCGCGTAGCGCCTCTGCGCTTCGCAGGCGCGCGAATGAACACGCGACCTTTCACGGGCCGGCCCGCCGTTTTCCACGGCGCGCCGGCCCGTCTCGCTAGAATGACGGCTTGATCCGCACCGGTTGTCTTTCGTGACCCTCTACGACGTTCCCGCTCCTGCCAAGCTGAATCTCTTTCTGCACGTCGTGGGCCGCCGCGCCGACGGCTATCACCTGCTGCAGACGGTGTTCCGCTTCATCGACTTGTGCGACACGCTGCACTTCGATGTGCGTTCTGACGGCGTCATCGGCCGCGCCACGGACCTGCCGGGTGTGCCTGAAGACCAGGACCTCACCGTGCGCGCCGCGCGCGCCCTGCAGAAGGCCACGGGCATGCGCCAAGGCGCGCAGATCAGCCTTGAGAAGCGCATTCCGCAAGGGGGCGGCCTGGGCGGAGGATCGAGCGATGCGGCTTCGGTGCTGATCGCATTGAACAAGCTGTGGAACACGGGACTGTCGCGTCAGGAACTCATGGCGCTGGCGTTGCCGCTGGGCGCAGACGTGCCCGTCTTCGTCTTTGGACAGTCGGCATTTGCGCAAGGAATCGGCGAAGATCTCACGGCCGTGACGCTGCCCGAACGCGCCTATCTGGTGGCGCAACCGGATGCCAGCGTGCCGACTGTTGGAATATTTTCCGCACCCGATTTGACAAGGGATTCTTCTTACATCACAATAGCGGACTTTCTTGCTTCGCAAACATTTTTGCCAAGCGGATCCGGCGGTGAAGTTGCCAAAGGATGCGCGCTTTACGGAAAAAATGATTTGGAGCCGGTGGTCTACCGTCTTTATCCTGAAGTACTTGGGGCATCGCGGTGGCTTGCTGAGCGGGGTCTCCCTGTTCGCATGTCGGGATCAGGCGCGTGTTTATTCGCCGAATTTTCCGAAACATCGCAGGCCGTTTTGGCAGAACAAGAAATTACCGCTATAATGCGCGGCGCTGATAAAACATTCAGCCAAACGCATCCACGGTTTCGGTTAGTGCAGGCATGTACTGGGTTAGCTGAACATCCGTTGCGGAATTGGATTGCAAGATAGTTGGGGAGTCGCCAAGCTGGTTAAGGCACCGGATTTTGATTCCGGCATGCGAAGGTTCGAATCCTTCCTCCCCAGCCAACCGAATACATAAAAAAGCTGTTGAACACGCCTGTAAGACACTGGCCCGGGTTCAGCAGCTTTTTTATTTTCCGGATTCGCTGGTGCAAGTTGAACGTGCTTGTCCAAGTCACCCCGGGTATCACCCCGCATCATTCGCATCAATCGTTAGTGTCTCAAACGACCATCGCATCATCCATCATGGCAAACGATAGCTTCATGATTTTCACGGGCACCGCCAACACTCGGCTGGCCGTGGACGTAGTCAACCACCTCGACATGTCCCTGGGAAAGATGACCGTCGGTCGTTTTTCGGACGGCGAGGTGATGGTCGAGATCAACGAGAACGTGCGGGGTAAAGACGTCTTCGTCCTGCAGCCCACCTGTGCGCCTACGAACGACAACCTGATGGAAATCATGGTGATGGTCGATGCCCTGCGCCGCGCGTCGGCCGGCCGCATCACCGCCGCGATTCCCTACTTTGGCTATGCCCGCCAGGACCGCCGCCCGCGTTCGGCGCGCGTGGCCATCTCGGCCAAGGTCGTGGCCAACATGCTGCAAGTGGCTGGCGTTGACCGTGTCCTGACCATGGACCTGCACGCCGACCAGATCCAGGGTTTCTTCGACATTCCCGTGGACAACATCTACGCCGGTCCGATCCTGCTGGGCGACATCTGGCGCCGCAATTTCTCGAACCTGGTCGTGGTGTCACCGGACATCGGCGGCGTGGTTCGTGCCCGCGCGCTGGCCAAGCAGCTTGAAGCCGATCTGGCCATCATCGACAAGCGCCGTCCGCGCGCCAACGTGTCGGAAGTGATGAACATCATCGGTGAAGTCGACGGCCGCACCTGCATCATCATGGACGACATGGTCGACACCGCCGGCACGCTGTGCAAGGCGGCCCAGGCCCTGAAAGACCGCGGCGCCGGCGCCGTTTACGCCTATTGCACGCACCCCGTGCTCTCGGGCGGCGCCATCGACCGCATCGAAGCGTCGGAACTCGACGAACTCGTCGTCACCGACACCATTCCGCTCTCCGAGCAAGGCCAGGCCAGCGGCAAGATCCGCCAGCTGTCGTGCGCCGCGCTGCTGGGCGAGACCATCCTGCGTATTTCCAACGCCGAATCGGTCAGCTCGCTGTTCGTCGATTGACGCGTAGGCGTTGATCGGGCCACAGCCCACATTTGCAGTTCTTTGCGCCTCGCTGGTCGCGGCAAGGCGCAAACAAGCACGGCGCGCCCTTTGCGCGCCGTGAATTCAACCGGTGAAGTTGCTTCACCTTTATTGTTTCGGAGTTATCCATGAAATTTACTGCCACTGCGCGTAGCGTCCAGGGTTCGAGTGCGAGCCGCCGCCTGCGCCGCGCGGGCCGCGTTCCCGCCATTGTTTATGGTGGTACGGCTGCCCCCCTGAACATCGAACTCGACCACAACGAGATCTACCACGCGCTGCGCAAGGAAGAATTCCACGCATCGATCCTGCAAATGCAGCTCGAAGGCGCCAAGGATGAGCAAGTTCTGCTGCGTTCGGTTCAATGGCACGCCTACAAGCCGCAAGTCCTGCACGTGGACTTCCAGCGCGTTGACGCCAACCAGGCCCTGCGCACCAAGGTGCCGCTGCACTTCGTGAACGCTGAAATCTCGCCGGCTGTGAAGCTGAGCGGCGCCATCATCAGCCACGTGACGACCGAACTGGAAATCACCTGCCTGCCGTCGGCTCTGCCCCAGTTCATCGAAGTGAACCTGGCTGACGTCCTGGCCGGCGGTTCGATCCACTTGGCCGACATCAAGCTGCCCATGGGCGTGACGTACGTCCCCCACGGCGGTGAAGACAACCCCCTGCTGGCCGCCGCGGTCACCAAGGGTGGCGCTGCCGCTGCCGACGACGCCGAAGAAGCTGCTCCGGCTGCCTAAGTCCTGCAGGAAAGCCCTTGCGGCTTTCCCGCGGCTTACGCCCGAAACCCTGCGTGTGCATTTGCATGCGCAGGGTTTTTTGGTTTAAACACCCCCATCATGTCTACTCCCATACGCCTCATCGTGGGACTGGGTAATCCAGGTCCCGACTACGAAACCACGCGGCACAACGCCGGCTTCTGGCTGGCCGACCATCTGGCGGACGATCTGCGCACTTCTTTTGCGCTAGAGAAGTCCTTTTTCGGCATGGTGGCCAAATCGCGCCTGGGCGCGGACAACGTCCTGCTGCTCAAGCCCAGCACCTACATGAACCGTTCCGGCCAGGCGGTCGGCGCGCTGGCGCGCTTCTACAAGCTGACGCCCGAAGAAGTGCTGGTGCTGCACGACGAACTGGATCTCATGCCCGGTCAGGTCAAGCTCAAGCAGGGCGGCGGCCACGCCGGCCACAACGGCCTGAAGGACATCCAGGCCGCGCTCGGCAGCCCGAACTTCTGGCGCCTGCGCATCGGCATCGGCCACCCGCGCACGCTGGGCTTGGCGCAGCAGGTCGCCGACTTTGTCCTGCACCCGCCGCGCCGCGAAGAGCAAAAGGAAATCGAAGCCGTCATCGACCGCTGCCGCGCCGTCGTGCCGTCGATGCTGACCGGCGACTTCGCGCTCGCCACCCGCCAGCTGCATAGCGGCAACGAGTCCTGATGACAAAGCGCCAGCCCAACGGGAAGATGCGCTTTCGCAGCGAGATCGCCGACTTCTGGCGCTTCATCCGCCATCCGCATCCGCTGTCGCGCCTGCCGAACCGGGCCGGCGGCAGCGGGCTGGCCGCCGACTGGTGGCCGGGTATCGGACCGGGACGCCTCCTGGCCTGGGCCGCCGTGCTGTGGGTCATCAATCTTTTTGCGCTGGGGCCAGTGGCCGTTGTCGCGGCCGGGCTCGGCGGCGTCTCGCATCGCCTGGATCCCCACAACATTCCGTGGCTGACCGCGGTGCTGTGGGCGCCGCTGGTCGAAGAGATGCTGTTCCGCTACGGCCTGCGCCGGCCGCGCCAGGCGTTGTGGCTGATCCCCGCGCTGGTGCCCGTCGTGCTGTGGGGGCCGAAGCTCTGGACGGGGTTACTGTTGGCTGCGTTCATTCTGCTGGCGGTGTGGGGGCTGCGCGCGCGCCCCGAGCCGCTGAAAGGCTGGGACACGAGCTGGCGCAGGTATTACCTGCAGCACTATGGCGTTGTGTTCCATCTGATCGCGCTGACGTTTGCAGCGGTTCACCTCACCAACTTCGTCTACAACAAGACGCCGTACTGGCTGCTGCCGCTGCTGGTGCTGCCGCAATGGCTGACCGGCCTGGTGCTGGGATGGATGCGCGTGCGGCGCGGCATCGGGGCGGCGATTTTGCTGCACTCGGCGTTCAATGCCGGGCCGATTTTGATGATCTGGCTGGTCATGCGCTACGCGCCGACGGCGGCGGGTTAAGTTGCGCGGCCGCGGCGCGCGGCGCCCGACGCGCGGCGCCCGGTCCGAAGGGAGGGGGCTGGGCGGTCGGATGACGGCAACTCGCGGCTCCGTTCTTCGTACCGCAGCAGGATCGCCTCAAGGTCACTTCGGGGCCGCATCACCCCCGCCCATAAGGCGTCGTGTCACCCCGCCGGGGTAAACTACGCCGTTAACGCTCAATACCGTACTTACACAGGATTCCCATGGCTCTGCAATGCGGCATCGTCGGCCTGCCCAACGTTGGCAAATCGACACTCTTCAACGCTCTGACCCGCGCCGGCATCGCCGCCGAGAACTATCCGTTCTGCACCATCGAGCCCAACGTCGGCGTCGTCGAAGTGCCGGATCCGCGCCTGCAGAAGCTGGCTGAAATCGTCAAGCCCGAACGCATCCTGTCCGCCACCGTCGAATTCGTCGACATCGCGGGCCTGGTCGCTGGCGCGAGCAAGGGCGAAGGCCTGGGCAACCAGTTCCTCTCGCACATCCGCGAAACCGACGCCATCGTCAACGTCGTGCGCTGCTTCGAAGATCCCAACGTGATCCACGTCGCCGGCAAGGTCGACCCGATCGCCGACATCGAAGTCATCGAAACCGAACTGGCCCTGGCCGACCTGCAGACCGCCGAAAAGGCCCTGCAACGCCACCAGAAGACCGCGCGCTCGGGCGACAAGGAATCGCAACGCATCGTCGCCGTGCTGGAAAAGTGCATCGCCCAGCTCAACGAAGCCAAGCCCATCCGCGCGCTGGACCTGACCACCGAAGAAAAGGCCGACATCGCCCAGCTCTGCTTCATCACCGCCAAGCGCGCGATGTACGTGGGCAACGTCGCTGACGACGGCTTCACCAACAACCCGCTGCTCGACCGCCTGACCGAATTCGCCGCCGCCCGCAACGCGCCCGTCGTGGCCATCTGCGCCGCCATCGAATCCGAAATCGTCGACCTCGACGACGCCGACCGCGAAGCCTTCCTGAAGGACATGGGCATGGAAGAACCGGGCCTGAACCGCCTGATCCGCGCCGCCTTCAAGCTGCTGGGTTTGCAAACGTACTTCACCGCCGGCGTGAAGGAAGTCCGCGCCTGGACCGTGGCCATCGGCGCCACCGCGCCCCAAGCCGCCGGCGTCATCCACACCGACTTCGAACGCGGCTTCATCCGCGCGCAGACCATCTCGTACGAGGACTACATCACTTACAAGGGTGAGCAGGGCGCGAAGGAAGCGGGCAAGATGCGCGCGGAAGGCAAGGAATACATCGTGCAGGATGGCGATGTGATGAATTTCTTGTTTAACGTCTGATCTTTCTTCGTACGTTTGGATGTGCTGCTAAGCGCATGGCAGTCGCTCGGGCCGCGCCCGGGCGGCTGCCTCCGAAGTTGGAAATGGGTTGCCGTTGCCCATATCAACCGGGCTGCGCCCAGTCGATCAACTGCACAGTCTCATGCGATTGGCCCGCCGCGATCTTCGCCGGCACGCCATAGCGCAGCAATTGGTAGGTGTGCAGGTTGGCCTGATAGGTAGTGATGCCGGTGACATCCACCTCGAGGGTCAGCACATCATTCCTCGGCGCCATCATCCAGTGGCTTTCCCAGCTCTCGCTCGATCTGTTCGATCGTCGGCAGGCCAGTTTGCAGCTCTTGCGGCAGGGACTCCACCAGCTTGTATTCGGCGATGCCCATCGGCTGCGACTTGTCACCCAGGGCGTACTCGGCCACCACCTTGTTCTTGCTCTTGCACAGCAGCAGGCCAATGCTCGGATTGTCCTGCGCGTGCTTCACCTGCCGATCCACCGCCGTCAGGTAAAAGCCCAATTGCCCCAGGTGTTCGGGCTGGAACTTGCCCGCCTTCAGTTCGATCACCACATAGCAGCGCAGCTTGAGGTGGTAGAACAACAGGTCGATGAAGAACTCCTCGCCACCCACGTTCAGCAACACCTGCCGCCCGACGAAAGCAAAGCCCGCGCCCAACTCCAGCAGGAAATCGGTGACGTGCTGCACCAGCGCTTTTTCGATCTCGCGTTCCTGTGCTTTCTCCCCCAGCCCAAGGAAATCGAAGCGGTACGGGTCTTTCAGCGACTCGATAGCCAAATCGGACTGCGGTGCAGGCAGGCGCTGATCGAAATTGGTGACGGCTTTGCCGGTGCGCTCCAGTAGGCGGGTTTCGATATGGATGTTCAACACGTTGCGCGACCAGCCATATTCGATGGCGGCGCGGGCATACGCTAGGCGCTCTGTCGGCGCTTTCAGGCGGTCCAGCAATACCAGGTTGTGCCCCCAGGGCAATTGTGCAGCAACCTGCTGCACAATTTCGGCGTCCGGCCAGGCCTCGGCAAACGCCCGCATGTACTTGAGATTGCGCGGCGAGAAGCCTTTCATCTCCGGGAAGGCGGTGCGTAAGTCGTGCGCCAACCGATCGATCACCTTGGCTCCCCACCCCTGTTCTGCCTGTCGCGCCAGAATGTCGTGGCCGATTTGCCAGTACAGGCTTACCAGTTCCCGGTTGACCGCCAGCGCCGCACGTTGCTGTGCGGTGTGGATGCGCCCCTTCAGATCGGCCAGCCAGTCGGCGTAGCCTTGTGGAGCAGGGGCGAGCGAGGTTGGTCTGTCGGCCATCGGCTTTCCATCTTCCGTGTTATCCGTACGTCTCGACTTCTTCATGCGGTAGAACTCCTCAACGAGAAAATTCTACTTCCGACTTCATCGCTTTTACGGGAGGGATTGCCGGGGGAGTGGCAATTATGAACACACTCGGGACCGGGCCGAGACACTTGAAGTCATCGTCCGCGTGTCATCGCCGGTGCTACCGATGTTGATGACTGCCGCCGCATTTTTGCTTGTGCAGCCTTTTTCCGCAGAGAAGAAGAACACGGTACGGTCGGCGCGGCACGACGATTTCGCGCAGTCGGAATGTTCACTGGGGTGGTCACTGTGGCGTCGCTTCTAAGGAATCTAGCGCTTGGCGCTGAAGTGCTCGCGCCCCAGCGATCTGCACGAGGCTGACGTCAAGACCTGATTACCAATGGAGGGGACTTATGAATAAAGTGCTGCGCGCGAGGAGGCGGCGTCCGTCAGGTGTTCCTTTCCCCCGCCGCCCTGACAAAATTCTCCTCCAACACGCTCAACACCCGATTCAGCGTATCCACATCCGCGGCTGACAGCCCTTTAAGCGACTCCTCAAAAAACTGAGCCCGCTTCGGCAACGCCTCATTCACCACCGCCTGTCCGGCAGCCGTCAGCGTCGCATTCGTCAGCCGGTTATCGTCCGCATCCACCGCCCGGGAAATCCACCCCAGCTTCTGCATCGCCTGCAATTGCCGCGTCAATGAAGCCGGATCCAGCCGGCAGCGCTCGGCCAGATGCTTCTGCGAGCACTGCCCATTTTCATGCAACGCCAGCAGAATTCGCCACCGCGGCAACGCATGACCCACCTTGCTACTGAAGGCGCTCTGCATCACGCGATACGTTTGGCCCATGTGCTGGATGACTTGCAGGCCTTGTTGTTGTTTGGGCAAAAGCTACTCTCCGACGCCGGCGGGCTCCGGTTTGGATGGCCGGACCAGTTGCACCAGGGGCACGCGCCGCACGCACCAGAGTGCGAAGACGGCGACGGCGAGGGCGATGAGTTGCCCTTCGTGGATGGCGCCCACCAGCGCGATGCGCGCGATTTCGATGAGCGACGTTCCGTCCTGGCCTTGATGGGCCAATTGTGCCAGGAACTCGGTCTGGGCCGCCGGGTTGACCAGCATCTGCGGGTCGTTGAGCTTGGGCAGCCACTGGGCGGAGGCGCCGCGCAGGGTGGATTCGACGCCGCTGAAGTAGCTGTGGCTGACCATGGTGCCGACGACGGCGGTGCCCAGCATGCCGCCGATCATGCGCAGGGATTGCAGCAGCGCCGTGGCGATGCCCAGGTGGCTTCGGCCCGCGGTCTGCTGGGCGAAGACGGTCAGGTTCGGCATGATGAAGCCCATGCCCAGGCCGGCCATCGTCATGTAGGCGCCGATCAGCAGGTGCGACGTGTAGTTGTGCGTGGTGACGATGCCCAGGCACGACAGCGCCATGAGAATGAAGCCGGCGTACAGCATGCGGTTGGGGTTGCGGATGCGCGTGATGATGCGGCCGTTGACGATGCTGCCGACGGTGATGAAGACGACCATGGGCGTGATGAGCAGGCCCGCCTGCTGGGGCGACAGCCCGAAGCCGCCTTGCAGAAGCAGGGGCGCGTAGAAAAGCAGGGAATACATCGTCACGCCGACTAGCAGGGCCAGGGTGAAGAGCATGGCTAGGCCGCGATTGCGGAACATGTCCAGGGGCAGGAGCGGATGCGGGCAGCGGCGTTCCCACCAGATCAGGGCGGCGAAGGCGGCGATGCTGCCGGCGCCCAGCATCACGAGGGAGGGCGTGAAGCCGTCCTTGGGAAGGAGTTCCACGAGCAACTGCATGGTCCCCAGCGCCACGGCGATCAAGATCGCACCCTGCCAGTCCAGCCGGACCTTACCCGGACTCTGGTTACGCAGGTGCGGCAAGTAGCGGGCGACGAACCACAGGCCCAGGATGCCGATGGGCAGGTTGACGTAGAAGACGGAGCGCCAGCCGTAGTGTTCCGTCAGGGCGCCGCCGAGCGTGGGACCGACCGCGTTGGCGATGCCGAAGGCGGCGCTGAGCATGACCTGCCAGCGTAGACGTACGTGGGGATCTGGGAACAGATCGGGAATACAGGCGAAGGCGGTGCCGACCAGCATGCCGCCGCCAATACCCTGCAGCGCCCGCGCCAGCACCAGTTCGAGCATCGTGTCGGCGGCGCCGCACAGGACCGATGCCAGGGTGAACAGCACGATGGCGGCCACGACGAAGGGTTTGCGGCCGTAGTAATCGCCCAGCCGCCCGAAGATCGGCACGGTGATGACGGACGTCAGCAGGTAAGACGTCGCTACCCATGCATACAGTTCGAAGCCGCGCAGTTCCGCCACAATGGTGGGCAGCGCGGTGCCCACCACGGTCTGATCGATGGCGACCAGCATCATCACGAAGCACATGCCCAGCATGGCCAGCAGGGTTTGCCGGAAGGGCAGGATCTGGCCGGGCGAGTGTGGAGAAGTGGGGGCGGGGGCGGTCATTGTTGGACGCATCAATAATTGATCGATCAAGCATTCTAGTCCTACAATCCGCCGGTCAGGAAGCCGTCAGCTTGGCCGATCCCGCTGATCGGCCTGATTTGTTACGATAGCGGTTATCTGCACGCTGGGTTACCGGCGTCTTCAGCAGGCCTTCCTCGGTAGCACCTTCCTTTGGCGCCCATGCCGCAGGCTCGGCAGGAGCGAGGACACGCCCTGAAAGGCAAGCCTCTGAATGGCAAGTCGGTCGAGGCAAGCCGGTCCGGGCAAGCCCGACAAGGCAAACCTGACAGGCAAGCCCAGGATTGCAGACAGTTCAATAGGCCAGCGGTCCTCCGCCGGCAACGCACCTTCCCCGCGCGCTGCGCGGTGGGCGGTATCAAGGATTTCCAGTCGAGGTACCGACGGGGCAGCAATGAAAACGTGGTTCAAGCGCATTTTGATAGGCCTGGTAGTGTTGGTTGTCGTGGCCGTCGTCGGCCTGGCCATCTTCTTGCTGACATTCGACCCCAACGCGTACAAGTACAAGCTGGAAGAGCTTGTCCAGGAACGCTATCAACGCACGTTGACGATCGACGGCGAGATCGAGCTATCGCTCTTCCCGCGGATCGGCCTGTACGTGCAGGGCGTATCCCTCTCCGAACCCAATAGCACCGACACATTTGCCTCCATTGAAAGCACGCGCCTTGCCGTCGCCGTGTGGCCGCTGCTGTCGAACAGCTTTGTCGTGGACCACGTTGCCATCAGCGGGCTGAAGGCGCGCGTCGTGCGGGACAAGCAGGGCCAATTCAATTTCAGCAATCTGGTCGGCGGCACGCAGCCGGTCACCGATTCGCCCAGCAACCCGGCGGAAGCTTTGGTCGGCGCGGCCCAGACCGCGGCGCAGGCGATCACCAGCGGCAACATGCCGCCGACGCGCAACAACATGCAGATCGACATCGCCGGCCTGGACCTGAAGGACGGCGAAGTGCAGCTGCAGGACGCGATAACGGGCATGGCGGTCGCGTTCACGCGCATCAACGCCAACACCGGCCGCGTCACGTTCAACCAGCCGTTCGACGTGCGCATGACGGCGCGCGTCGAAGGCGGCTATCCGCGCGTGGATGCCAACCTGACCGGCCAGGCGCTGCTGACGCTCGATCCTTCCGCCAAGCGCTATGCCGCGCAGCGGCTGGACCTGCGCATGGACGGCAAGCTGCCCGGCGCCGAGGCCAAGAGCCTGGTGATGCGGGGCAACCTGGCGTTCAACGGCCAGAAGTCCGCGCTGGACGTCGGCGGGCTGGAACTGCTGTTCCAGGGCGACGTGACCGAACCCTCGGCCAAGGCGACCAATGTGGAAGCCAGCGTGGCGATCCCCAAGCTGGCGATCGATCCGCACAAGAGCCAACTCCAGATCGAAAAGCTTGCCGTGCGCGCCAAGGGCGGCGTGGTTGATGGCCCCTTCGAACTGGCTGTCGATGCGCCGGCGCTCAATATTTCCCCCGCGTCGGCTACCGGCGAGGCCCTGACGGGCCGGGTGCGGATCAGCGGCCTGGATGCCAGCTTCGGTCTGAACGGCATCAGCGGAAACGCCGGTGAACTGGATATCAAGGAAGCCAAGCTGGACAGCACGTCCAAGAAGGGCGACCGTGTGGTGAAGCTGAATTTCGCGTCGCCGCTCAGCTTGAACTTGTTGATGCGCAGCGGCGCCATGTCGGCGCTGCGTGGCGACGTGAACATCACCGATCCTGGCCTGCCCAAGGGCAGCCTGCAGATTCCGGTGATCGGCAGCCTGACGGTGGACCTGCTCAAGGATCAGGCCACCAGCAAGATCAACGCGGTGCTGGAAGGCGGCAAGTTCGACCTCAGCGCTGACATCACGAAGCTGACCGACACGCCGCAGATGAAGTTCGCGCTGGTCGTGGACACGCTGGATCTGGACAAGCTGGTGCCGCCCGTAGTGGCTGCGCCGCCCAAGCCGCCCGCAGACGGCAAGAAGGATGACAGCAAGCCCGCGCCGGCCCCGGCGCCCGCCGCACCGGTCGATGACACGATCAACCTGTCGGCGCTGGTCGGCCCCAGCGTCAACGGCACGTTGAAGGTGGGCAAGCTGGTGGTCCGCGGCCTGAAGGCCGACGAAGTCTCGGCCTCGGTCAAGCTGGACAAGGGCAAGCTCGACATCTCCGACCTCGCGGCAGGCCTCTACGGCGGCAAGCTGGCGGGGGCGCTGTCGGTGGACGCGGCGCAGGGCAATCAGATCGCCACCAAGATGACGCTGGCCGGCATCGCAATCGAACCGCTGCTGGTGGACCTGGCCAAGCGCAACGTGCTGAGCGGCACGGGCAACCTGTCGCTTGACCTGAAGACCGGCGGCGCCAACGTCTACGCGATGAAGAGCGGCCTGGGCGGCACGTTGCAATTGAAGCTGCGGGATGGCGCCGTGAAGGGCATCGATCTGACTCAGACGTTGCGCGACCTGAAAGCCCGCTTCTCGCCGGATGCGCAGAACGAAACGGTGGCTGCGGACACGGGCAAGCAGACGCAGTTCTCGGAACTGGACGCGGACTTCGCGATCGCCAAGGGCATTGCTACCGTGAAGCGCCTGAACTTCGTGTCGCCGCTGCTGCGCGTCACGCAGGGCGATCCTGCCACCATCGATTTCGTGAAGAGCGAGCTGGATCTGGTGGCCCGCGCGCGGGTCATCAACCCGGCGGCCAATCCCGACGGCAAGGAACTGATCGATCTGAAGGACGTGACTATTCCCGTCCACTTCAAGGGCCCGTTCGACAACCCCTCGTACACGCTGCTCTGGAAGGACGCCATCGGCGGCATTCTGAAGCGCAGCCTGGAGAACAAGCTCAAGGAAGCGGTCTCCGGCAAGGGCAAAAGCGGCGCCGCGGTGGACAAGGCCTTGAAAGGATTGCTGGGCAAATGAGCGCAGAACAGTTCCAGCCGATCGCCGAATGCGGCGTGACGACGCAGGCCCAAGCAGCCGGCTATCACCGCCAGTGGCTGGTGGCCAATGATTCGGGGCAGTGGTTGAACCGCGAGCTATGCCCCCGGCTGGCCGAGGTGTCGGTGGAGCTGCGTCTGGGCTATCTGGTGCTGAAGGCGCCGGGCATGTTGCGCATGGACATTCCGCTGGACGTGATCGAAGACGACGACAGCGTGCGCTACAGCATGCTGGTTGGCGAGCAGACCATCGACGTCGTCGACGAAGGCGAGCTGGCCGCGGCCTGGATCTCGAACTTCGTGCAGGTGCCTTGCCGCATCATGAAGGTGCACCCGGACACGCCCGTGTCCGCCTGGCCGGTCTGAACGCGGCCAGCGCCGGTTTTCAAGCGCCCGCTCGGGCGCGCTTGTATTCGAAAGCGGTGTGGGCCAAGAGGCCCGCCGCGAGGCCCCAGAAGGCCGATCCAATTCCCCAGAAACTGAATCCCGACGCCGTCGCCAGCAGCGTGATGAGCGCGGCTTCGCGCCGTTGCGGGTTGGCCATGGCTGCCGCCATGCCGCCCATGATGGTGCCCAGCAGCGCCAGTCCGGCCAGCGCGGCCAGCAGCGCGGCGGGCAGCGCCTGGAAAAAGACCGCAACCGCACCGGCGACGATGCTGAGCGCGACGTAGCTGACGCCGTAGGTGGCGGCAGCGATGTAGCGCTTGCCCGGATCGGGATGCGCTTCGGGCCCGGTGCAGATGGCCGCGCTGATCGCGCCCATGGTGACGCTGTGCGCGCCGAAGGGGGCGGCCACCAGGCCCAGCAGGCCGGTGGCGGCGACCAGGCGCGATGCGGGCGGACGGTAGCCTGCGGCCTGCAGGATGGCCAGACCGGGCAGGTTTTGCGAGGCCATGGCCACGACAAAGAGCGGAATGCCAAGGCTGACCGCGGCCTGCGCGCTGAAGGCGGGCGTGGTCCACACGAATTCGGTCAGGCGCCAATCCAGCTGGTCGATCTGCATGAGGCCCATTCCGGCCGCCATGGCCACCGCCACGGCCATCACCACCAGCACCGCGTAACGCGGCGCCCAGCGGCGGCACAGCAGGTAGGCGGCGCACATGGCCAGCACCAGCGCGGGCTGCTTGTTGATGTTGCTGAAGATGCCCATGCCGAAATTGAGCAGCACGCCGGCCAGCATGGCGGCGGCGACCTCGCCGGGAATGCGGCGCAGGATGGGATCGATCCAGCCGAACAGCCCGCAGGCCAGCGTCAAGCCGGCTGCCAGCACGAAGGCGCCGACGGCTTCATTGAAGGGGACGCCTGCCAGCGCGGTGACCAGCAGCGCCGCGCCGGGCGTGGACCACGCCATGACCACGGGCAGGCCCGTGCGCAGGCTGTAGAACGCGCCGCCCAGGCCCAGCACCAGGCTCAGCGAGCCGATCCAGGAGCCAATGCGCGCGGCATCGAGGCCGGCGGCATGGCCGGCCTGCACCATCAGCACGGCGGTGCCGCCAAAGCTGACCAGGACGGCGACCAGCCCGGCAGCGACCGCGGACGCGGAGATGTCGCGGCGGGCGTGGTGCGGGGAAGGGGAAAGGTTGATGCTGGGCGGCGCCGCGTCGCTCATGCGGCACCGGTCAGGCGGCGGTACTTGGCCATGAGCTGTTCCTGGCCTTCATTCCATTGCGGGTGCAGCTCGATGCATTCCACGGGACAGACCACCTTGCACTGGGGCTCGTCATGATGGCCGACGCATTCCGTGCACCGGTCGGGGTCGATGACGTAGTAGTCCTCGCCCATGGAGATCGCGTCGTTCGGGCACTGGGGCTCGCAAACGTCGCAATTGATGCATTCTTCGGTGATGGTCAGGGCCATGATGGGCAACGGAAAGGCGATTGGCCCGGCCATTGTAGCGCCGGGCGGCGGGGGCCCGGAAAGCGCGAAAAGGGCGCTTGCGCGCCCCTTCGGGGATGTTGCAGACGGGGCTTCAGCCCGGCCAGGACTGTTCGCGGCGTTCCTTGGCCTTTTCCTGCAGCCAGCGCTCGACCGACGGGAACACGAACTTGCTGACGTCGCCGCCAAGCTGGGCGATTTCGCGGACGATGGTGCCCGAGATGAACTGGTACTGGTCGGACGGCGTCATGAAGAGCGTTTCGACGTCGGGCAGCAGATGGCGGTTCATGCCGGCCATCTGGAATTCGTATTCGAAGTCGGACACGGCGCGCAGCCCGCGCACGATGACGCGGCCATTCTGTTCGCGCACGAAGTCCTTGAGCAGGCCGCCAAAGCTTTGCACTTCCACGTTGGGATAGTGCCCCAGCACTTCGCGCGCGATATCCACGCGCTCGTCGATGCTGAAGAAGGGCTTCTTGTTGCGGCTAGTGGCGATCCCCACCACGACTTTGTCGAAAAGCGTGGCTGCACGGCGAACCAGGTCCTCGTGGCCCCTGGTCAGCGGGTCGAAAGTGCCGGGATAAACAGCGATGATCATGCGAGCTCCGTACCGTTATTAGTGGTGTACACCATCCTCCGAAGCCGGATTATTGATCGATTTGCGCAACGCAGCAAATTCCAGAAGATGGAAGTGGACGGCGCCGGCCTTATCCTGCCGCAGAATCTGGAATCCTTCGGGGGCTTCGATGGCGGATTCCGCCTCGACATAGACTAGTCCATGATCGGTCAGAATGCCCGGCAGGATCGGCCACAGGCGCGGCAACCAGCCCTGTCCAAAGGGTGGATCCAGCAGGATGAGGTCAAACCGGGACGCATCCATCCGTTCGGCGACCTGCATCGCATCGCCCACATGGATGCGTATCATGTCGGCTTTGAGCTTGTCGCGCAGTGTCCGCAGCGCGGACGCGGCGGTCCTGTCCCGCTCGACCATCTGCACATGCGCCACGCCGCGCGAGGCCGCCTCGAAGCCCAGGGCGCCGCTGCCGGCAAAAAGATCCAGCACCTGCTTGTCGGCGAACTCGCCGCCCCACAGGTGCGTCAACCAGTTGAAAAGCGTTTCGCGGACCCGGTCGGGCGTGGGACGCAGCGTCTCCACGTCGGGCACGGCGATGGGGGTGCGCCTGTATTGGCCCCCGACGATACGAATATACTTGTTACCCATGTTTAGCCGCTTCTTCAAGAAAAAATCCCCTCCGCNNCCCGCCACGCCGGCTCAGCCCGCGTCGCCGCCGGAGGTTGCCGACGCGCCAGTCGCGCCTGCGGAGCCGTCTTCGGCTCCGTCCAGCCCGGCGCCTGCGTCGCCTGCTCCCGAGCTTCATCAGGAACCGGTTGCGCCGGTCACTGCGCCTGTGACCGCGCCAGTG
>NZ_DIEJ01000070.1:0-4858 GCF_002418565.1 Achromobacter sp. UBA5777
CGTGCCGCTGCTGGAAACGGGCGCGCCGGTGGCGCGCTGGCTGCGCCACCAACTGCAGGAACGCGGCCTGCTGAGGGAGCACGGTCCGGGCGGCCTGCGCTTGCAGACTACCGGCGACGCGTCCGCGCTGGCGCAGCAGGCCAGCCTGCTGCTGGGCACGGCAATGACGGCGGAGACGGTGCCCGACGCGTGGCGGGGAACTTCCTCCCCTTGATCTGACGCATCGCCGGGGCGCCGCCAGCGGGGCGAATGTGGGATACAGTGGAACGCACGCCCCCCAACGGTTCGCAAGGAGACGCTCATGAAACGCATCCTGATTCCCGTCGATGGTTCGGAACCCGCCCTGAACGCGGTCAAGGCGCTGCTCGACGCGCGCCGCTACGATCCCGTCGAACGCGTGGACCTGCTGACGGTCCAGATTCCCTTGAAGGCCGGCGCGTTCGGCAGCGGCCTGTCGCAGGAAGAGATCGACGCCTATCACCAGGAAGAGGGCGAGGCCGCGGTGGAGGCCGCTCGCGTCCTGCTGACGCAGGCCGGCGTGCCGTTCGAGACCCACATCCAGGCCGGCGCAGCCGCCGAGACGATCGCGCGGGTGGCCGAAGAAACCGGCGCAAATGAAATCTTCATGGGGACACGGGGTCTCGGATCCGTGTCGGCGCTTTTCATGGGGTCGGTCGCCACAGGCGTGCTGTCCCTGACCGAACTGCCGGTCACGCTGGTCAAGTAAGGAGCCGCCATGCTGAATATCCTTGTTCCCGTCGACGGCTCCGAAAACGCCGACCGCGCCGTCGCGTACGCCCGCCGCCTCGCGCAGGGCGCCAAATCGGCGCGCATCCATCTCATCAACATCCAGACACCGCCACGCGGACGCGCCGGGGTGTCGCGCCTGATCACGCAGGACATGATCAATGACTTCTACGCCCGCGAAGGCCGCGAAGCGTCCGAGGAAGCGCGCAAGCAGCTGGATTCGGCCGGCGTGGACTACGTCAGTCATGTGGTCTTCGGCAACGCTCCGGCGGAGATCGCGGGTTATGCGCTGGACCATGGCTGCGCGCGCATCGTCATGGGCACGCGCGGCAATGGCAAGCTGACCAACATCCTGATCGGGTCGGTCGCCAATCAGGTCGTGCAGTTGGCGCACGTGCCGGTCACGCTGGTGAAGTAGGCGCGCGTCATGCCTACCCTGCGCATCCTGCCAGCGGCCGTCCTGGCGTTGACGCTGCTCAGCGCCTGCGGCGAGGTTGCCAAACTGCCCGTCGAAGCGGGCATGGGTTCTGATCCCCAACTGCCGCCGCCCAACACCACGCTCATTCCCACGGTGAACACGGCCAAGGCCGTGGGCTGGCAGGACGGCGCGCAGCCAACGCCCGCCGCCGGCCTTGCCGTCACCGCCTACGCCAGCGGACTGGACCACCCGCGATGGCTGTATGTGCTGCCCAACGGCGATGTGCTGGTCGCCGAGACCAACGCGCCGCCTAAGCCCGAGGACGCGCCGGGCGGCATCAAGGCGTGGGCCACGGGGTTGGTGATGAAGCGGGCCGGCGCCAAGACCGTCAGCGCAAACCGCATCACGTTGCTGCGCGACGCCAATCACGACGGCGTCGCCGAAACGCGGACCGTCCTGCTGCAAGACCTGAATTCACCGTTCGGCATGGCGCTCGTTGGCAACCATCTTTATGTCGCGAATGCGGATGCCGTCGTGCGCTTTCCCTTTACGCCGGGGCAGACGCACATCACCGCCCCCGCCGAGAAGGTCTCCGACCTGCCGGCGGGCCTGAACCATCACTGGACCAAGAACCTCATCGCCAGCCCGGACGGGTCGCGGCTGTACGTGTCCGTCGGATCGAACAGCAACGTGGGCGAAAACGGCATGGACATCGAGGAGGGCCGCGCCGCCATCTGGGAGCTGGACGTGGCCAGCGGCCAGAAGCGCCTCTTCGCCACAGGGCTGCGTAATCCGGTCGGCATGGCCTGGGGGCCGGACGGCAAGACGCTGTGGACGGCGGTCAACGAACGCGATGAACTGGGCAGCGACCTCGTTCCCGACTACATGACCTCTGTGCGCGACGGCGGCTTCTATGGCTGGCCGTACAGCTATTTCGGCCAGCACGTCGATACGCGTGTGACGCCGCCGCGGCCGGATCTCGTGGCGCAGGCCATCGTGCCCGATTACGCGCTGGGCCCGCACACCGCCTCGTTGGGCCTGGCCTGGTCGGGCGGCGCCAAGTTGCCGGCGCCCTTCGTCCACGGCATGTTCGTCGGCCAGCACGGGTCTTGGAACCGCGATCCGCGCAGCGGCTACAAGGTGATCTTCGTGCCCTTCGACCAGAACCAGCCCGCCGGTCCCGCCCTGGACGTGCTGACCGGATTTCTCAATGACGCCGGCCAGGCGCAGGGCCGTCCGGTGGGCGTCGCCATCGACGCGCAGGGCAGTCTGCTGGTGGCGGACGACGTGGGCAACGTGATCTGGCGCGTGGGGTCCAAGCCGTAGCCGTCAGCGTCCGGCGTCTTGGGCCGCACGCCCGCCGGCCCCTACAATGGCCGCTCCCGAATTCCAGACTGGAGCGAGCATGAGCACGGAAAAAGTGGCGATCCTCACGGCGGCCGGCAGCGGCATGGGTGCGGCGGCGGCGCGCAAGCTGGCGGCGGACGGCTACCGCGTGGCCATCCTGTCCTCGTCCGGCAAGGGCGCGGCGCTGGCGCAGGAACTGGGCGGCCTGGGTGTCACCGGCTCGAACCGCTCGACCGAAGACCTGTCCCGCCTGGTTGAAGCCACCCTGCAGAAGTGGGGCCGCGTCGATGCGGTGGTCAACAGCGCCGGCCACGGTCCCAAGGGCCCGCTGCTGGAGATCAGCGACGACGACTGGCACCTGGGCATGGAGTTCTACCTGCTGAACGTCGTGCGCATCACGCGCCTGGTCGCGCCGGTGATGAAGCAGCAGCAGTCCGGCGCCATCGTCAACATTTCCACCTACGCCACCTTCGAGCCGGAAGCGCTGTTTCCCACGTCGGGCGTGTTCCGCGCGGGCCTGGCCGCCTTCACCAAAGTCTTCACCGACGAATACGCGCAGCACAACGTGCGCATGAACAACGTGCTGCCCGGCTTCATCGACAGCCTGCCCGAAAAGGAAGACCGCCGCGTGCGCATTCCGATGGGCCGCTACGGCACGGCGCAGGAAGTGGCGGACCTGATCGCGTTCCTGGCCTCCGATGCGTCGTCCTACATCACCGGCCAGAACATCCGCATCGACGGCGGCATCACGCGCTCCGTGTGACGCGTTCCGTGTGACGCCTGCGTGACGCGACATATCCGTCTCATCTCATGCGTTTGGTGTAGTCCCTCGTCCGAATGACGGTATTGAAGGCCCCGCCGGGCTTTTAGTACCGTAGGTTTTTGCATTCGACGAGGTGCCCGGCGCATGACCGCTACGCCGTCAGCGGCTGCGCAGCAGTCCGCATCCCCTACCCCCGGCCAGGCTTCGCGCTTTCTGGCGCAGGCGACGTTCGGCCCCACGCCGGCCGACATCGACGCCGTCGTGCGCGGCGGCTACGCGGCGTGGCTGGACGCGCAGCTGGCGATGCCGCCGTCGCAGACGCACTTCGACTGGCTGCTGCAAAAGAACCGGAACACCGAGGCCTTCAAGGGCAACGGCATCAACGCGCCGCTGGAATCGACGTTGTGGCGCAAGTTCATCAGCGCGCCCGACCAGGTGCGCACGCGGGTCGCGTTTTCGCTGTCGGAGATCTTCGTCGTCGGCGTCTCGTCCATCACGGCATCATGGCCGCTTTTCGGCGCGGCGGGCTTCATGGACCTCTTGGCCAAGCACGCGCTGGGCAACTACCAGGACCTGCTGACCGCCGTGACGCAGAACCTGTCGATGGGCTGCATGCTGACCTATCGCGGCAACCGCAAGGAAGATCCCAAGACCGGCCGCCACCCCGACGAAAACTATGCGCGCGAGGTGATGCAGCTGTTCAGCATCGGCCTGCTGGTGCTTGACCAGGACGGCACGGTGAAGATGGTGAACGGCGCGCCCGTCGAAACCTACACCAATGCGGACGTGCAGGGGCTGGCCAAGGTCTTCACGGGCTGGGACATCAACGGGCCGGAGACGAACGTGGAGTTTCATCGCCGCCCCATGGCGCTGAACAACGCGTTGCACTCGATGTCGGAAAAGCGCTTCCTGGGCGCGGTCATCCCGCCTGGCACGGACGGCCACCTGTCGCTCAAGCGCGCCATGGAGGTCATCAGCGCCCATCCCAATGTCGGGCCTTTCATCGGCATGCAGCTCATCCAGCGCATGGTCACCAGCAATCCCAGCCCCGCGTATGTCGGCCGGGTGTCGGCCGTGTTCGACGACGACGGCACGGGCCAGCGCGGCAACCTGAAGGCCGTGGTGCGCGCCATCCTGCTGGACCCCGAGGCGCGCCAGCCGGACCTGTCTTCGCCCCATTGGGGCAAGGTGCGCGAGCCCATCCTGCGCTTCTCGGGCTGGGCCCGCGCGTTCGGGGCCACCTCCACCAACGGCGAATGGGCGATGCCGGACACCACGGACAACACGATCCGGTTGGCGCAAAGCCCCATGCGGTCGGCCACGGTGTTCAACTTCTTCCGCCCCCGCTACGTGCCGCCGGTCACCGAACTGGCCCGCCGCCATCTGGTAGCCCCCGAACTGCAGATTACGGACGAGACCAGCATTGCGGGCTATCTGAATTTCCTGGCGATCTACGCGGACCGCGGCTGGGAGGATCTGCAGACGAGCTATACGCCCGAGATCGCGCTGGCCAAGGATCCTGAAGCACTCGTGGCGCGCGTCGTGCTGCTGCTGGCGGGCGACGCCTTCAGCGCGCGCACGGC
>NZ_DIEJ01000109.1:0-3135 GCF_002418565.1 Achromobacter sp. UBA5777
CAACGGCAGCCCGCGCCGCGCCTGCCATTGCCTGCCGAACTGCGCGAGCGCGCGGTCCTGCCACGCCAGGCCGATCAGCGTGATGCCGGACGGCAGGCCGTCGGCGCGCATGCCGGCCGGCACCGCCAGCGCGGACAGATCGGCCAGATTGGCGAAGTTGGTGTAGACGCCCAAGCGGGAATTGAGCGTGACGGGGTCCGCTTCAAGCTGGGCGATGGTGTAGATGGACGGCGAGGTCGGCACGACCAGCGCGTCAAAGCCTTCCAGCGCGCGATGGATCTGGCGGGTGAGTTCAGCGCGCCGGTACTCGGCCTTGAACGCGTCCAGCGCGGTGTAGTTCGCGGCCTGTTCGACAATGCCGCGCACCACCGGATTGATGGCGCCGGGGTTCTCTTTCCACAACGATTCCACGGCCGCAAAGCGTTCGGCGACCCATGGCCCTTGATACAGCAGCGCGGCCAGTTCGCTGAACGGCGCGAAGTCGATGGTCTCGACCTGGGCGCCCTCGGCACGCAGTGCGCGCACCGCGTCGTCGAACACGGCGGCGGCCTGCGTGTCGCCAAAGAATTCCAGCGATGCGGGCACCGCCAACCGAGGCGCCTTCGGCCACGGCAGCGACGCGCCAACCGGCATGGGGCGCGAATACGGATCGGCATCGTCGTACCCGCCGGCCACTTGCGCCACCTTGTCGGCGTCGTCCACCGTCAGCGCAAAGATCGATACGCAGTCCAACGTGCGGCACGCCGGCACCACGCCTGCGGTGCTGAGCCAACCCTTGGTGGGTTTAAGCCCGACGATATTGTTGAAGCCGGCCGGCACGCGGCCGGAGCCCGCGGTATCGGTGCCCAGCGAAAACGCCGCGATGCCGCGCGCGACCACCGATGCCGAACCGGAGCTGGAACCGCCGCTGACGTAGGCGGGATCGAACGTGTTGGCCACGGCGCCATGCGGCGATCGCGTGCCCACTAGGCCGGTCGCGAACTGGTCCAGATTCGTCTTGCCGATGAGGATGGCGCCGGCCGCGCGCAGACGGCGCACGACGGTGGCGTCTTCCTGCGGCGTGTAGGCGAACTCGGGGCACGCCGCGGTCGTGGGCCAGCCGGCCGCATCGATGTTGTCCTTGATCGCGAAGGGAACGCCATACAGCGGCAGGCGCGAGATGTCGCCGCCCGCCGCGGCCAGCAAGAGCCGCAGGCCGTCGAGCTGTTCGTCGAGCTGCGCGCGGTCCACGCGCCGGATCCAGGCATTGTCTTCGACGTCATCCGGCGCGGCCACATGGCCGGCCAACAGGCCTTCAGGCTGCGCACCGTCGCGGTAGGCGGCCTGCCATTGCGCGATCGTCCAACCGGCGGGGTGCTTCTGCGTTGCTGCGGCATTCATGCTGGAATCCTTTCTTGTATACAAGTACGGATTCCCAAGCAAAGTGCGTGCCATGTTGGCCGCGCACGCCGCTTTCCCTCTGACGGGCGGCAAGACCGCGCGCCTGCCGCTTTCGCATGCCCTGGCATCGGCATGCACGCCGCACCGTCATCGCGCGCAACACGCACCGATTCTGTGCAGATGGCACCGTTCTGATCCCCGCCGCGCGGCGCCGCCATCGCCACGCGCCTTCGCGTAAACCCGCCCGCTTCATACAGCAGCCGCATGCCTGCCAAAACTTGGCACGCGTTTTGCTTTTGAGTCCCTGTGCGACTGCATTTTCAGAACGTTCTCTCGCCGGCCAGGCCGGCACCTTCCATCCAGGAGTCACCATGAAACGCAGACTAGCCCTTAAGCAACTGACCGCCGTGAGCCTGTTGGCCATGACCGGATGGATGCCGCAGGTCCATGCCGCCGAGGACACCATCAAGGTCGGCATCCTGCATTCGCTGTCGGGCACCATGGCCATCTCGGAAACGTCGCTCAAGGACGTGGCCCTGATGACCATCGACGAGATCAACGCCAACGGCGGCGTGATGGGCAAGAAGCTGGAAGCCGTGGTGGTGGACCCCGCCTCGAACTGGCCGCTGTTTGCCGAGAAGTCGCGCCAGCTGCTGGCGCAGGACAAGGTGGCGGTGGTCTTCGGCTGCTGGACCTCGGTGTCGCGCAAGTCGGTGCTGCCGGTGTTCAAGGAACTGAACGGTCTGCTGTTCTACCCCGTGCAGTACGAAGGCGAAGAGCTGGAGAAGAACGTGTTCTACACGGGCGCCGCGCCCAACCAGCAGGCCATTCCCGCCGTGGAATACCTGATGAGCGAAGATGGCGGCGGCGCCAAGCGCTTCGTGCTGCTGGGCACCGACTACGTCTATCCCCGCACCACCAACAAGATCCTGCGCGCCTTCCTGCATTCCAAGGGCGTGAAGGACAGCGACATCGACGAGGTCTATACCCCGTTCGGCCACTCCGACTACCAGACCATCGTCGCGAACATCAAGAAGTTCGCCACGGGCGGCAAGACCGCCGTGATCTCGACCATCAATGGCGACTCGAACGTGCCCTTCTATAAGGAACTGGGCAACGCCGGCCTGAAGGCCACCGACGTGCCGGTCGTGGCGTTCAGCGTGGGCGAAGAGGAACTGCGCGGCGTGGACACCAAGCCGCTGGTCGGTCACCTGGCCGCGTGGAACTACTTCCAATCCGTCAAGAACCCCGTCAACGACGCGTTCATCGCCAAGTGGAAGGCCTACGCCAAGGCCAAGAACCTGCCCAACGCCAACACGGTCGTGACGAACGATCCGATGGAAGCCACCTACATCGGCATCCACATGTGGAAGCAAGCCGTTGAACAGGCCAAGACCACCGACGTGGACAAGGTCATCGCCGCGATGGGCGGGCAGAAGTTCAACGCGCCGGACGGCTACACGATCGAGATGGACAAGACCAATCACCACCTGCACAAGCCCGTCTACATCGGCGAGATCAAGGCGGACGGCCAGTTCAGCGTGGTGTGGAAGAGCAAGGGTCCGATCCGCGCCCAGCCGTGGAGCCCGTACATCCCAGGCAACGAAGGCAAGCAAGGCCTGTAGTCTCAACTCCAAGGAAAAGGCAGCCATGCGCATCGCGGCAATCGCACATTTCTTGCGTCGTTTCCTCCTGGCATGGCTGATGGCCGTGCCGGCGCTGGCCGCGCCCGCGGCCGCCGCCGGCGTGGACCAG
>NZ_DIEJ01000107.1:0-5303 GCF_002418565.1 Achromobacter sp. UBA5777
GGCCATCGTTGAGCAGCATGACCTTCAGCATGAAACACCCCCTGTCTGCTTGCTGATGCAAGTTCCATGCCATGGTTGCCGCACGCGGCGGCGGGTGCCTGAGCACGGTGGCGGGGCGCGCGCCGCACAGCGATGGTGCGCTGCGGCATCGCTCTGCGCACCAATATGGCTCCGCCCCTGATTCACGGCAGCACGGCGCTGACGCCGCGAAATCGCCGCAGCGCCAGCGCCCGCGCGGCCCGCAGGGCGGTTGGCATCTTTCCGGGAAAAACTGGCACAGCGATTGCTTAAGTGAAAACGGGGCGGCCAACGGCGGTCGCCCAACGCAACGCGCCGCGACACGCGGCCAGGGACAACGACGTTCCGCTGCGCCATCGGATCCAGATCCGTGGCGCGCGGGACGTTTTTTTTTGCCGCCATTTTTCCNNCGCCAACGCCAGCCGCCGCAGATGGCTGGGCGGAACGGCGCGCGCAGTGGCTGGCGCCGGCCTGCTTTCGCTGGTCGATCCGCTGGTGCGCGCCGGCGCATGGGCCGCCGGGACGGACGCGCCGGAAAAGACCGAGGTCAAGATCGGCTTCATTCCGCTGACCGACTGCGCGTCCGTGGTGATGGCGTCGGTGCTGGGCATCGACAAGAAGTACGGGGTCAAAATCACGCCGTCAAAGGAAGCCTCTTGGGCCGCCGTGCGCGACAAGCTCATGAACGGCGAACTGGACATGGCGCACGTGCTGTACGGCCTGGTCTACGGCGTGCACATGGGCATCGGCGGTCCGAAGAAGGACATGGCCGTGCTGATGAGCCTGAACCAGAACGGTCAGGCGATCACGCTTTCGAACAAGCTGCTGGAAGCGGGCGCGCGCGATGGCGAATCGCTGGCCAAGCTGATGGCGGCCGACAAGCGTGAATACACCTTCGCGCAGACCTTTCCGACCGGCACGCACGCGATGTGGCTGTATTACTGGCTGGCCGCGCATGGCATCAACCCCATGAAGGACGCCAAGGTGATCACCGTGCCGCCGCCGCAGATGGTGGCGAACATGCGCGTGGGCAACATGGACGGCTACTGCGTGGGCGAGCCCTGGGGGGCGCGCGCCATCATGGACAAGATCGGATTCACCACGGTGACGTCGCAGGGCATCTGGACCGACCACCCCGAGAAGGTCCTGGGCGCCAGCGCCGACTTCGTGAACCGCAATCCCAATACCGCGCGCGCGGTCACCGCCGCGATCCTGGAAGCGGGGAAGTGGATCGACGCGTCGCCCGAGAACCGCCGCAAGACGGCCGAGACCATCGCCGCCAAGTCCTACGTCAATACGGACGCGAGCGTCATCGTGGACCGCATGTTGGGGCAGTACGACGATGGCTTGGGCAAGAAGTGGTCGGACGCGCACGCCATGCGCTTCTATGCGGACGGCGCCGCCAATTTTCCGTACTTGAGCGACGGTATGTGGTTCCTGACGCAGCACAAGCGCTGGGGCCTGCTGAAAGAGCATCCGGACTACCAGGCGATCGCCACCCAGATCAATCGCGTCGACGTCTACAAGCAGGCCGCACAGGCTGCGGGCGTGGCACTGCCCGCCAGCGAAACGCGTACGTCCAAGCTGATCGACGGTGTGGTCTGGGACGGCAGCAATCCGGCGGCGTATGCCGACGGTTTCAAGGTCAAGGTCTGATGGCCGCCACCAAAGGGGACTCGCAATGTCTACCGTAACGATTACAACCCGCGGCGACGCATTCGCCGCGTTGTGGCGGGAACGCCTGGAATCCGCGCTGAAGGCGGTCGTGGGGCCGGTCGCCGGCTTTGCGCTCTTCGTGCTGGTCTGGCAGGTGGTGGCGATGCGCATACCGGAGATCCCGACGCCGGGCGCCACCTGGCATGCGGCCGTCGAGCTTTTCTCGGACCCGTTCTACGACAACGGCCCCAACGACAAGGGCATCGGCTGGAACCTGCTGGCTTCGCTGGAACGCGTGGCGATCGGCTTTGGCCTGGCCGCGCTGGTCGGCATCCCCGTAGGTTTTGCGATCGGCCGCTACGCCGCCGTGCGCGCCATGTTCTCGCCCATCGTCAGCCTCTTGCGGCCGGTGTCGCCGCTGGCGTGGCTGCCGCTGGGGCTGCTGCTGTTCAAGGCGGCCAATCCGGCCGCGATCTGGGCCATCTTCATCTGTTCGATCTGGCCGATGATCATCAACACCGCGGTGGGCGTCTCGCGGGTGCCGCAGGACTACCTGAACGTGGCGCGCGTGTTGAACCTGTCCGAATGGAAGGTGACGACCAAGGTGCTGCTGCCTGCGGTGCTGCCCTACATGCTGACCGGCGTGCGGTTGTCGATCGGCACTGCCTGGCTGGTGATCGTGGCCGCCGAGATGCTGACGGGCGGCACGGGCATCGGGTTCTGGCTGTGGGACGAATGGAACAATCTGAAGGTCGAGCACATCGTCATCGCCATTTTCGTGATCGGCATCGTGGGGCTGCTGCTGGAAACCCTGCTGGTCGCGCTGGCCCGCCGTTTCACCTATACCGAGGAATAGCGCCATGAAGAAATTCGTACGCATCGAACGCGTGGGTCAGACCTTCGACACCCGCAAGGGCGCCTTCGTGGCGCTGCGCGATATCGACCTGACGGTCGAGCAGGGCGAGTTCATCACGCTGATCGGCCACTCTGGCTGCGGCAAGTCCACCTTGCTCAACCTGATCGCCGGGCTGACCCGGCCGACGAGCGGCGTGCTGCTGTGCGCCGAACGCGAGATCACCGGCCCGGGTCCCGACCGCGCGGTGGTGTTCCAGAACCATTCTTTGCTGCCGTGGTTGACGTGTTTCCAGAACGTGCACCTGGCGGTCGAGCGGGTATTCGGCGCCACGGAAAAACGCGCCCAGCTGGCCGAGCGCACGCGCGCCGCGCTGGATCTCGTGGGCCTGCTGCCGGCGCAGAACAAGCTGCCGCGCGAGATCTCCG
Organism: Achromobacter sp. UBA5777; assembly: GCF_002418565.1. Lineage (NCBI taxonomy): Bacteria > Pseudomonadati > Pseudomonadota > Betaproteobacteria > Burkholderiales > Alcaligenaceae > Achromobacter > Achromobacter sp. UBA5777. Next base: position 2,956 of record NZ_DIEJ01000107.1, read on the forward strand.
GCGGCATGAAACAGCGTGTGGGCATCGCGCGCGCGCTGGCGATCGAGCCGGGCGTGCTGCTGATGGACGAACCGTTTGGCGCGTTGGACGCGCTGACCCGCGCGCATCTGCAGGACGAGTTGCTCAAGATCGTGGCCAAGACGCGCACGACCACCATCATGGTCACCCACGACGTGGACGAAGCCGTGCTGCTGTCGGACCGCATCGTGATGCTGACCAACGGTCCGGCCGCGACCATCGGGGAGATCCTGCCGGTGCCGCTGTCCCGCCCGCGCGACCGCGTGCGGCTGGCCAACGATCCGACGTATCTCGCGTGCCGCGCGGGGGTGGTGGACTTTCTGCATCGCCGGCACGGTAATCCCGAACGTTCGCAGGCTGCGGCGCAGGCCAATGCGGCGCTGTCGGTTGTGCCCGCGCCGTTGGAAGAGGCTGCGGCACGCGCCGCCGCGTAGGAGGTCCGTCATGCAAGCCAGGCAGAAGCTGGTCGTGGTCGGCAACGGGATGGCCGGCATTCGCACCGTGGAGGAGCTGCTCAAGCTCGCGCCGGATCTCTACGACATCACGGTGTTCGGCGCCGAGCCTCACACCAACTACAACCGCATCCTGCTGTCGCCCGTGCTGACCGGCGAGCGCACGCTGCAGGACATCGTGCTGAACGACGAGGATTGGTATGCGCGCCACGGCATCCGGCTGCTGCGGGGCCGCACGGTGACGGATATCGATCGCGCGCGGCGCACGGTGCAGGCCGACGACGGTTCTCGTACGCCTTACGACAGGCTGCTGTTGGCAACCGGGTCTACGCCTTTCATCCTGCCGGTGCCGGGTCATGACCTGGACGGCGTGGTGGCGTTTCGCGACATCGGCGACGTCAATCACATGATCGACGCCGCCACGCGCTACCGGCACGCGGTGGTGATTGGCGGCGGACTGCTGGGCCTGGAAGCCGCCAACGGCTTGGCGGCGCGCGGCATGACCGTGTCGGTGGTGCACCTGGGCGCGGTGCTGCTGGACCGCCAACTGGATGGCGAGGCTGCCGCGCTGCTGCGCGAAAGCCTGGAAGCGCGGGGGCTGACGTTTTTGCTCCAGCACCAGACGGCGTCGATCCTGGGCGGCACGGACGGGCGCGTGCGCGCGGTGCGCTTTGCGGACGGCGCGGAAGTTCCCGCCGACCTGGTCGTGATGGCTGCCGGTGTGCGGCCGAACACCGAACTGGCCCAACGCTGCGGACTGCATGTGGATCGGGGTGTGGTGGTGAGCGACACCTTGCAGACGTTCGATCCGCGCATCTATGCGGTGGGGGAATGCGTCAGCCACCGCGGCACGGCCTACGGGCTGGTCGCGCCGCTGTTCGAGCAGGCCAAGGTTGCGGCCAATCATCTTGCGCTGCTCGGCATCGGCCGCTACGAGGGCAGCGTCACGTCGACGAAACTCAAGGTGACCGGCATCGACCTTTTCTCCGCAGGCAACTTCGCGGGCGGCGCGCAGACCGAGACGATCACGCTGGCCGATATGCCGGGCGGCGTCTACAAGAAACTGGTTATTCGCGACGACCGCCTGGTCGGCGCCTGCCTGTACGGCGACACGGCGGACAGCGCCTGGTACATGCGGCTGATCCGCGAAGGTGTCGGCATCGGCGCGCTGCGCGACCGGCTCATGCTGGGCGAAGCGGGGGCGGAGTAGGACATGGACATGCCGATGGCGCGACGGATTGAAATCGTTAACGAAGCGGCGCGCGACGTCGCGTCGGTCTGCTGTTACTGCGGCACCGGCTGCGGGGTGCGCGTGCAGGTGCGCGATGATGCGGTCGTTGGGGTGCGCGGCGACGAGTCGCATCCGGCCAATCGCGGCCGCTTGTGCAGCAAAGGTCTGGCGCTGGCCGACACCGTGCGGCGCGATAACGCGCGCGTGTTGTCGGCGCAATGGCGTTCGGCGCGCGATCAGCCCCTTGAGGATGTCGCGCTGGCGCAGGCGCTGGACATCGCCGCGGACCGGCTGGCCGACGCGATTACCCGGCACGGCCCGGATGCTGTGGGCTTTTATCTGTCGGGCCAGTTGCTGACCGAAGACTATGCCGTCTTCAACAAGCTGGCGCGCGCGCTGGCGGGCACGAACAACATCGACACCAATTCGCGCCTGTGCATGTCGAGCGCGGTGTCGGGCTACAAGCGCACGCTGGGCGCGGACGCGCCGCCCGCCTGCTACGAAGACCTGGAGCTGGCCAATACTGTGCTGATCGCCGGTTCCAACATGGCCTACGCGCATCCCGTGCTATTTCGCCGGCTGGAAGCCGCGCGGGCCAGCCGGCCGCACATGAAGGTGATCGTGGTCGACCCGCGGCGCACCGACAC
>NZ_DIEJ01000116.1:0-16569 GCF_002418565.1 Achromobacter sp. UBA5777
ACCCCGGCGGCTCCAGCGCGGGCGCCGGCGCCGCCGCAGCAGCCGGTTATGGCCCGCTGCACATCGGCACCGACATCGGCGGCTCGGTCCGCCTGCCGGCCGCCTGGTGCGGCATCGCCACGCTCAAGCCCAGCCTGGGCCGCATCCCCATCGATCCGCCCTTCATGGGCCGCTGCGCCGGTCCCATGACGCGCACCATCACCGATACGGCGCTCATGATGGGCGTGCTGTCCCAGCCCGACGCACGCGATCACATGAGCCTGCCTTTCCAGGAGATCGACTGGCTGAACCTGGAACAGGACGTGCGCGGCCTGCGCATCGGCCTGTTGCTGGACGCGGGCTGCGGGCTACCGCTGGATCCCGAGACGCGCGATGCCGTCGAAGCCGCGGCGCGCGCCTTCGAGGCCGCCGGCGCCATCGTCACGCCGATGCAACCGTGGATGACGCCCGGCATGCTGGACGGCGTGGACCGCTTCTGGCGCACCCGCTCGGCCATCGACCTGGGCGCGCTGTCCGAGGAACGCCGCGCGAAGATCCTGCCCTTCATCCGCGCCTGGGCCGAAAGCGGCGGCGGGCATAGCGGCGAGGACGTCTTCCGCAGCTACTACGAAACGTTGAACGTGCGGGCGCGCACCGTCGCGGCCTGCGCGCCGTACGACTACGTGCTGTCGCCGGTCGCGCCCGTCGTGGCCTACAACGCCGAATGGCCCTCGCCCACGAACGAGGTCGCCACGACGATGCACCACATCGGGTTCACGCTGCCCTTCAACATGAGCGAGCAACCCGCGGCCTCGGTCAATTGCGGCTACACGAAGGCAGGCCTGCCCATCGGCCTGCAGATCGCGGGCGCGCGCTTTGACGATCTGGGCGTGCTGCGCGTGGCGCGCGCCTGGGAACGGATGCGCCCCGCGCAGCGCCCGTGGCCCCAGCCGCCCGCGGCACACTGACTTTCCACGGCAACCCACAGGAATTCCCCATGCGTTGGCTTCTGGCAATGATCAAGCACGAGACGAACACGTTTTCGCCCGTGCCCACCCCTCTTGAACGTTTCTTTCGCGGCAGTCCCGAGATCCTGGCCGGCGATCGCGCCATCAAGGCCTACGAAAACACCGACAGCGGCCTGGGCGGCTACATCGAGGTCGCCCGCCGCGAGGGCGCCGAGATCGTGCTGCCGGTGGCGGCCGAGTCCTGGCCCAGCGGCCCCACCAGCGCGCAGACGCACGAACGCCTGTGCACGCTGATCCTGGACGAGGTCAAGCGCGGCGGGTTTGACGCCATTCTGCTGGACCTGCACGGCGCGATGGTTGCCGAAGGCGTGGAAGACGCCGAGGGCGACCTGCTGCGCCGCCTGCGCGAGATCGATCCCAAGACGCCCGTTGCCGTGACGCTGGACATGCACGCCAACATCTATGACGACATCGTGCGCAACGCGACGGTCATCAGCGGGTTTCACACCTATCCGCACGTGGATATCCGCGATGCGGGCGTGCGCGCCGCGAACGTCATCGTCCGCACGCTCAAGGGCGAAATCAAGCCGGTGATGACCTGGGCCAACAAGCCCATGCTGCCGCACATCATGTGCCAGGGCACGCACGCCGCGCCCAACAAGCCGCTGCAGGAACGGTGCAAGGAGCTTGAAGCCAGCGGCGTGCTGGCGGCGTCCGTCTTCGTCGGCTTTCCCCATGCGGACATTCGCGAAGCGGGCCTGAGCGCCGTGGTCTGTACAGACGGCAATCTGGCCGCCGCCGAACAGCATCGCGACGAATTGCTGGACCGCGCGTGGCAGGGCCGCGCCGACTGGGTCTTCCATTCGGAACCGCTGGCCCCCACGATCGCGCGCGCCAAGACCATCGAACAAGGCCCCGTCGTGCTGCTGGACCACTACGACAACACGGGCTCGGGCGGCACGATGGACACGACGGCCGTGCTGGCCGAAGTGCTGCGCCAGGAACTGGACAACGTGGTCTTCTACGCCATCTGCGATCCGGCGGCAGCGAAGGAAGCCGCCGCCGCGGGCGTGGGCAACACCATCACGCTCAAGCTGGGCGGCAAGCTGCCCATGCCGGCGATCAAGCAGCCCAGCGAACCGCTCGACGTCACCGGCCGCGTCAAACTGGTGTTCGACGGCGTCTATCTGAACCGCGGCCCGATGTATCGCGGCGTGCGCAACGACACCGGCCTGACGGTGGTCATCGACACCGGCCGCGTGGAGATCGTGGTGGTCTCGCGCCACCAGGAACCCTTCGACATCAACTGCCTGCTGTCGGCCGGCATCGACCCGCTGCAAAAACGGTATGTCGTTCTCAAAAGCCGCATCCACTGGCGCGCGGGCTTCTCGGACATGGCGACCGAGATCATCGAATGCACGGGCGTGGGCGTCACGACGTCCGACTACAGCCAGGTCGAGTTCAAGCACGTGCGGCGACCGATCTACCCGCTTGATCCGCTCTGAGACCAGGCGTTTTGTCGACAAAGGCCGGCGCCTCGGGCGCCGGCTTTCATTTTGAAATCTTCGGTAACTGCGCGCGCGTTCAGCGGGACACGCGTCTCGGTATACTCCGCCGCGGGCCTGACAGGCCGATGAACACGCGTATCCAGGACGGTTCCGCTGCGCGCGGACGAGCGTGGCGCCGTAGGCCGCTGCCGGATATGACTCGACAATCAACGATATAAGCAGAACGATGAAAAAGAGCGTAGCGATCACCCTGGGCGTGGTCATAGTGGGAGCGGGAAGCTGGGTCGGGGCCACGTGGTACACCGGCAAGCGCATCGAAGAAGACGCGCAGCGTCATCTGGCACAGGCCAACGAAAAGCTCGCCAAGATCACGCCGCTGTTCGGCCTGCGCATCGATCAGCTCAACTACGAGCGCGGCCTGTTCTCGACGCAGGCGCGTTATGGCGTGTCGCTGGTCAAGAACGACAAGGGCCTGGACGACCTGCCCGCGGGCATGATCGAGTTCGACGCAAACATCGAGCACGGCCCCTTCCCCAAGAGCGCCCTGTCCCGCGGCGCCATTGCGCCCAAGCTCGCGTTCATCCACACCGAGATCGCCAAGACGGACAACATCAAGCCCGTCTTCGAACTGACCAAGGACGTCTCGCCGCTGATGGGCGACGCCATCGTCAGCTACAGCGGCAACGCCACGTCCAGCGCCGCGATCGCGCCGGTCGTCATCACGCATGAGGGCACTGCGCTCGACTTCAGCGGCATGCGGATGGAAGGCACCTTCGACCGCGCCACGCAGGCCGTCACCGCGCACGGCGTGATGGACACGCTGTCGGTGGATGGCAGCAAGAGCCACGCCCCCGTGAAGATGACCATCGCCGGCCTGACCATGGACGTTGACAGCCGCATGGGCAAGTTCGGCATCTCGATGGGCAATTCGGACCTGAAGATCAAGCGCGTGGACGTGTTGCGTCCCACCGACGACATGAAGGTCGGGCTGGACAACTTCAGCTACGGCGTGAAGCTGTCCGAAGACGACAAGTCCATCAACGTGCAGGCCGCCTACCAGACGGGCGACCTCACCGTGAACGACGTAGTGCTGGGCAATGGCCAGGCCGTGATCAAGCTGGCCCGGCTGGACGGCCAGGCCGTCAAGCAACTGTCGGACACCTACAACCAGCTCATGCGCCAATACATGCTGGGCGCCAGCGACGAAGGTCTGAAGGACGAGCAGTTTGACGTCCTGCTGGACAACGCCGGCAAGCTGCTGGCGGGCAACCCGTCGTTCAGCATCGATCCGCTGAGCTGGAAGACGGCCAAGGGCGAAAGCAAGCTGACCTTCACGCTGGACCTGGCCAATCCGGCCAACGCCAAGGATCTGACCCCGCAGGAAATCGCGGTGCAGGCGATCAAGAAGATCGACGCCTCGCTGGTGATCTCCAAGCCGATGGTGCAGGACCTGATGGTGCAGTACGCCATGAAGAAGGAAGGCCTGACCGCCGAGAAGGCCGCGGCCGACGCCGACGAGAGCATCCGCCAGATGGCCGGCATGGCCGAAATGATGAACGTCGGCAAGAACGACGGCGACAACATCGTCGGCAAGTTCACGTTCGCCGATGGTATGGGCGACCTGAACGGCCAGAAGATTCCCGCCGAGGAACTGTTCAGCGGCCTCTTGGGCGCGACCGGCATGAATGACCTGGACGACGACGACGAGCTGTCCGGCATCGGCATGGACCCGGACGCCGAACCCGTCGCTCCGGCAGCGGTTGCCGGCGTGATGCAGGACTTCAACCTGGACGACGTCGCCAACATGCTGGACGACATGGGCTACACCGTCACCCGCAGCGACGGCACCGACGGCCCCGTGCTGGTCCTGAACCCGGGCACCACCGGCGCCACCGACCTGCGCCTGGAATTCCTGTGCAATGACTTCACGGAAAAGTGCCTGGACCTGGTCGCGACCGCCACGTACGCCACCAAGAAGCCGATGACGCTCAAGGCCATCAACGCCTGGAACCAGGAATACCGCTGGAGCCGCGCCTACCTCGATGAAAAGAATCAGGCCGTGCTGCAGATGGACATGAACGCCGAAGGCGGTCTGGGCAAGGACAACCTGCAGATCCTGCTCAACACGTTCATCAGCATCGCGGAAGACTTCGGCGCCGCCGCCAAGGCGCCTGCGAAGTAATGCCCGGCCGGCCTCGCGCCGGCCCCAAGCAAAAGCCCCCGCCTGTGAAGGCCGGGGGCTTTTTTTCGCCCTGATCGCGGGGATCGGGCAGTGTGCGTCCGGCTACGGCCGGACGCATTCACGTGCCTTACGCGTACGCCTCGATCGGCAGGCAGGCGCAGACCAGGTTGCGGTCGCCGTAGGCGTTGTCCACGCGGGCGACCGGCGGCCAGTACTTGGCGTCGCGCAGCGTTTCCACCGGGTAGGCGGCCTGCTGGCGCGGGTAGTCGTGCAGCCATTCTTCGGCCAGCAGCATCTGCGCGGTGTGGGGAGCGTTCTTCAGGACGTTGTCGTCACGGTCGCGTTCGCCGCGTTCGACCTGGGCGATTTCTTCGCGGATGGCGATCATCGCGTCGATGAAGCGGTCCAGCTCGGCCACGCCTTCGGATTCCGTCGGTTCGACCATCAGCGTGCCGGCGACCGGAAAGCTCATGGTGGGCGCGTGGAAGCCGTAGTCCATCAGGCGCTTGGCGATGTCTTCGGCGCTGATGCCGCTGGTTTCCTTGAGCGGACGCACGTCCAGGATGCACTCGTGCGCCACGCGGCCGTTGCGGCCCGCGTACAGGACCTCGTAGTGGCCGCGCAGGCGGGTCGCGATGTAGTTGGCGTTCAGGATGGCGACTTCGGTGGCGCGGCGCAGGCCGTCCGCGCCCATCAGTGCGATGTACACGAACGGGATCGGCAGGATGCCGGCCGAGCCGAACGGCGCGGCCGAGACCGGGCCGACCTTGGCCTCGCCGGGCAGCTTGCCCTGCTCGTTCACCACGCCCGGCAGATAGGGCGCCAGGTGCGAGCGCACCGCCACGGGACCCACGCCGGGTCCGCCGCCGCCGTGCGGGATGCAGAAGGTCTTGTGCAGGTTCAGGTGCGACACGTCCGAGCCGAACTTGCCCGGCTTGGCCACACCGACCATGGCGTTCATGTTGGCGCCGTCCAGATACACCTGGCCGCCGGCCTGGTGGACCAGATCGCAGATTTCGGTGACGGCTTCTTCAAACACGCCGTGCGTCGACGGGTACGTGATCATCAGCGCGGCCAGTTTGTCGCCGACCTGTTCGATCTTGGCGCGCAGGTCCGCGAGGTCCACGTTGCCGTTGGCGTCCGACGCCACGACCACCACGTCCATGCCGGCGAGCTGCGCCGAGGCGGGGTTGGTGCCGTGGGCGGAAGACGGGATCAGGCAGATGTTGCGCTGGTGCTGGCCGTTGGCCTGGTGATAGCCGCGAATGGCGAGCAGGCCCGCGTATTCACCCTGCGCGCCCGAGTTGGGCTGCAGGCTGATGTTGTCGTAGCCGGTGATTTCGCACAGCGCGGCGGACAGACGGTCGATCAGTTCCGCGTAGCCCTGGCTTTGCGAGGCCGGTGCGAACGGGTGGATCAGCGCGAATTCGGGCCAGGTGATGGGGATCATCTCGGCCGTGGCGTTCAGCTTCATGGTGCACGAACCCAGCGGGATCATCGTGCGGTCCAGCGCCAGATCCTTGTCGGCCAGCTTGCGCAGGTAGCGCAGCATGTCGGTTTCGGACTGGATGCTGGAGAAGATGGGGTGCTTCAGGATCGCGCTTTCGCGGGCAACCGAGGCGGGAATGCCGCCGGGGGCCGCGGCGTCCAGCGCGTCGATGTCCAGTTCGACGTCATCGCGCTCAAGACCGGCGGCAAAGACGTTGACCAGCGCTTGCAGGTCGGCCACGGTGACGGTCTCGTCCAGCGAGATGGCCAGGCGGGCGCCGTCGACGCGGCGCAGGTTGATGTGCGCGCAGTCGGCGGCCGTCAGGATGGCGGGCGTCGCGGCGCCGGTTTCCAGCAACAGCGTATCGAAAAACGTGTCGTTGGCGACCTTGACGTCCAGCTTGATGAGCTCGGCGCGCAGGATGGCGGTGGCGCGCTGCACGCGCTCGGCGATGCGGCGGATGCCGGCCGGGCCGTGCCACACCGCGTACATGCCGGCCATCACGGCCAGCAGCACCTGCGCCGTGCAGATGTTGGAAGTGGCCTTCTCGCGGCGGATGTGCTGTTCACGCGTCTGCAGCGCCAGGCGCAGCGCGGGATTGCCTTGCGCGTCCTTGGACACGCCGACCAGGCGGCCGGCCATGTTGCGCTTGAATGCGTCCTTGCAGGCCATGAAGCCGGCGTGCGGGCCGCCGAAGCCGAACGGCACACCAAAGCGCTGGGCCGAACCGACGGCGATGTCGGCGCCCCACTCGCCCGGCGCGGCCAGCACGGCCAGCGCCAGCAGATCGGTCGCGCACGCGACCACGGCGCCTTGCGCGTGGGCGGCTTCGGCCAGCTTGCGGTAGTCGGACACCGAACCCGTGCTGTGCGGGTACTGCAGCAGCACGCCAAAGCACTCGGGCAGGCCTTCGGCTTCGTCGCCGATGCGGATCTCGATGTCCAGGCCCTCGGCGCGCGTGCGCACGACTTCGATGGTCTGCGGATGCACGTGGCGCGAAATGAAGAACACCGGGCTCTTGGACTTGGCGCTGCGGCGCGCAAGCGTCATCGCTTCGGCGGCGGCGGTGCTTTCGTCAAGCAGCGAGGCGTTGGAGATGTCCAGGCCGGTCAGGTCGGCGACCATCGTCTGGTAGTTCAGCAGGGCTTCCAGGCGGCCCTGCGAAATCTCGGGCTGATAAGGCGTGTAGGCCGTGTACCAGGCGGGATTTTCAAGAATGTTGCGCAACACCACGTTGGGCGTCTGCGTGCCGTAGTACCCCTGCCCGATGTAGCTGCGGTAGACCTTGTTGCGGCCCGCGACCTGCTTCAGTTCAGCCAGCACGTCGGCTTCGCTGCGCGACGCGGGCAGCGCCAGCGGCTCCTTACTGCGGATCTTGGGGGGCACGACTTCTTCGATCAGGGCGTCCAGGCTGTCGCTGCCGATCACGGCAAGCATGGCGGCCTGGTCGGCGTCGGAGGGGCCGATGTGGCGGGGGATGAAGTCGGTATGGGTGTCTAGGGCGCGCGACATGGGGGATCTCGGGGGTAGCGGGTGTCGTCCTGCGAACGGACGGTATTGCGTCTGGCGAGGGAGGCGGCGCCGCCGCTCCCCCGCGTGCGGCATCAGCCGTTGGCGACGGCTTCGTAGCCGGCGGCGTCCAGCAGCTTGTCGGCGTCGGCGGCGTTGTCCGGCTTGATCTTGAAGATCCAGGCGGTGAAGGCCGATTCGTTGATCAGGTTGGGGTTGCTTTCCAGCTCTTCGTTGAAGGCAACGATTTCGCCGGACACGGGCGCGTAGATGTCCGAGGCGGCCTTGACCGACTCGACCACGCCGGCGGTTTCGCCCGCGCTCAGCTTGGCGCCGACGTTCACGTCGCCAACGAAGACCAGATCGCCCAGTTGCTCCTGGGCGGTGTCGGTGATGCCGACGACGAACACGTCGCCCTCGGCTTTGACCCATTCATGGGACTCGGTGTACTTGCGATCGGTGGGCAGACTCATGGGAACTCCTGAGGGAATGCGGGTAGATGAATGGTGTTGCGCGCCTCGCGCGGGCGGCCGTTGCCCGGACCGGGCCGGTGCACGCGCGCGGTTCGAGTTTACGAGTGTTCGACGGCTTTGCCGTTACGCACGAAAGGCAGCTTGCACGCCACGGCGGGCACCCACTTGCCGCGGATGTCGACCTCGACCGTATCGCCCGCGACCACGCCTTGCGGCAGGCGGGCGAAGCCGATCGACACGCCCAGCGTCGGCGACATGGTGCCGCTGGTGAGTTCGCCCATGCCTTGCGGGGTGCGCACGGCCATGTGCGCGCGCATGACGCCGCGTTCCTGCAGCTTCAGGCCGATGAAAGTGGCGGGCTTGGCGAATTGCTCGATCGCGTCGCGGCCGATGAAGCGGCGCTCGGCGTTCTTGCCGGACACGGTCCAGGTCAGGCCGGCTTCGCCGGGGTGGGTCAGTTCGTCCATGTCCTGGCCGTACAGGTTCATGCCGGCTTCCAGACGCAGCGTGTCGCGCGCGCCCAGGCCTGCCGGACGCACGCCCTGGGCGATCAGGTCGCGCCACAGTTGCACGACTTCAGCAGCGGGCAGGACGATTTCGAAACCGTCTTCGCCGGTGTAGCCCGTGCGGGCGACCAGCGTGTCGTCGTCCACGCGGGCGGCGACGAAGGGGGTCAGCGGTTCGCTGGCGGCTTGCCAGGCCGGGCGGGCGGCCCAGACCTTGGCGCGGGCGTTGGGGCCCTGCACGGCCACCATGGCCAGATCGCGGCGCGGGGCGATGGTCACGTCGAACGCGCCGGCCTGCTTGACGCGCTGCATCCAGGCCACGTCCTTGTCGGCCGTGCCGGCGTTGACCACCACGCGCCATTCGTCGGCAGCGAAGAAATAGATGATGAGGTCGTCGATGACGCCGCCCTGCGGGTTCAACATGCAGCTGTAGAGCGCCTTGCCCGGGACCGTCAGCTTGGCGACGTCGTTGGCGACCAGGCGCTGCAGGAAGGCGAAGGCATCGGGGCCCGTCACGTCGACGTTGAGCATGTGCGAGACGTCGAACATGCCGGCGTCCTGGCGCACGGCGTGGTGCTCTTCAAGCTGCGATCCGTAGGCCAGCGGCATGTCCCAGCCGCCGAAATCGACCATGCGGGCGCCGGCGGCGATGTGTTCTTCGGCGAGCGGGGTGCGTTTGAGGGATGCGGACATGCGGGGGAACTCCGGGACGGCAGCGATGCCAGGGTTACGGAATGCCGCTGGTTGCGGACGGACGGCGCCCGCGCAACGGCTGAATCTTCCGCCCCTCTGTCCTTTTGCCTGAGAGTTGCCCCGCGTGGCGGGTTTGCACCTTCGGCGCCTGGGCTGCTCGCAGTGTCCCCGTTTAGGGCGCGGTGCCAGGTCTCTCCAGAGTGCTGTTTTGCCACGTCTGCGCAGCCGGCAATTGGCGGCAAATGCGGGACGGGACAAGCCTGCGCGGTATCGGTTACCTGAGCGATTCTGGGCGAATTGCGCCTTCGGCGGCGGCCGGGCTTGATGCCTTCGGCCACTCTCTCCCGCAGCATGCGTGACAGCGCCGAAAGCATACAACGAAAGCCCGGGGTAAGCCTAGGCCTGTCGCACGCCCGGTGGCGCTATCCCAGCGCGGTATCCAGCAGCATCATCAGCACGAAACCGATCATCAGGCCGCAGGTGGCGTAGACCTCGTGCCCCTTGCGGTGCGATTCCGGGATGATCTCGTGACTGATGACGAACAGCATGGCGCCCGCGGCAAAGCCCAGGCCCCATGGCAAGAGCGGCGCCGACCAGCCGACCACGGCGGCGCCCAGCACGGCGCCCACGGGCTCGATCAGCCCCGACAGCATGCCCAATGCCACGGCAAACGTGCGCTTGTAGCCGGCCGCCAGCAGGGCCACGGCCACGACCAGCCCCTCGGGAATGTCCTGGATCGCGATGCCGGTGGCCAGCGCCGTGCCGCGCACGGGGTCGCCGGCCGCATAGCCCACGCCGATCGCCAGGCCCTCGGGCAGGTTGTGCAGCATGATCGCGAACACGAACAGCCAGGTGCGGCGCAGGCGGTGCGCCTCCATCCCTTCCCTGCCCTTGATGAAATGCTCGTGCGGCAGGATCCGGTCCATCAGCAGCAGCACGGCCGCCCCCAACAGCAGAGCGGCGCCGACCGTCAGGCCAGCGCCCCAGGGGCCGTACCCCAATTCCTCACCCGCCGCGATGCCCGGGGCGACCAGCGAAAACGCGCTGGCGGCCAGCATGACGCCGGCGCCAAAGCCGAACATGCTGTCCTGCGCCTTCTGCGGAATGGTGCGGGCAAAGAGAATGGGCAGGGTGCCAAGCGCGGTGGCAGCGGCCGCGACAAGACCGCCCAGCAGCGCGTCGGCCACGTGCGGCGCCCGCACGTCCAGGTAAACCCAGAGCTGGTACAGGGCCAGGCAGGACACCATCACGGCCAGCGTCCAGACGCTGATGCTGGTGGCCGCCGGCCGCACGCGATGACGGCTGAAGGTATTCATATGCGGCTGCGCTCCTTTTGGGGGAGATGCGCTCAGCCCTTTGCCGCAGCGTAGCGGCGCGAGACCTCGGGCCAGTTCACCACGTTGTAGAAAGCGCCGATGTACTCCGGCCGGCGGTTCTGGTACTTCAGATAATAAGCGTGTTCCCAGACATCCAGGCCCAGGATCGGCGTATTGCCGTCCATCAGCGGGCTGTCCTGGTTGGCGCTGCTCTCGACCACCAGCTTACCGGCCGGGGTCACGCTCAGCCAGGCCCAACCGCTGCCGAAGCGCGTCAGCGCCGCCTTGGTGAAGGCTTCCTTGAAGGCGGGCAGACCGCCCAGCTCGGTGTCGATGGCCGCCGCCAGCGCGCCATCGGGCTCGCCGCCGCCCTGCGGCGACATGACGGACCAGAACAGACTGTGATTGGCGTGGCCGCCGCCGTGGTTGCGCACCGCGCCGCGCACGGCTTCCGGCAATTCCTTGATGCGCGCGACCAGCGCTTCCACGGGTTCATCCGTGGCGATGCCGGCGCCTTCCAGCGCGGTGTTCAGGCCGGTGACATAGGTTTGGTGATGCTTGGTGTAGTGGATCTCCATCGTCATTGCGTCGATGTGAGGTTCCAGCGCGTCATAGGCGTACGGCAGGGGCGGAAGGGTGTAGGCCATGCGAGTCTCCGGCTGATCCGTCCCTCGCGGAACGGTTTTGATAAAGATCAAAACATAAATGATATGTATTTTTATTTAATATCACAATGCCAGAATGGCGGAAAGCCGCGTTGGCGGCCACGCAGGTGCCTTCGGAAAATTTCAGAATTTGGGGTGAAAGCGTCCAGCGCGTAACCAGCGCGCCTGCCCGCAGTTACAGCGCCTGGCCGCAGGCGACCCCCGAGGCCCACGCCCACTGGAAGTTGTAGCCGCCGAGCCAGCCGGTCACGTCAACGGCCTCGCCGATGAAATACAGGCCCGGCGCGGCCTTGGCCTGCATGGACTTCTGGTCCAGACCGCGCGTGTCCACACCGCCGCGCATGACTTCAGCCTTTTTGTAGCCCGCCGTGCCGCTGGGCACGAGCGTCCATTGATGGATGTCCTGCGCCAGCCCGCGCAGCGTCTTGTCCGGCGCGTCGGCCAGACGTAGCGCGGCCAGGCCCGGCTTGCCGCCCTGCTCGGCCAGTTGCAGCCAGCGGTCGGCCAGCCGTTTGGGCCATAGGCCGCCCAGCACCGTGTGCAGCTGCTGGCGGTTGCCGGACTTCGACGCCAGCAGTTCCTGCGCCAGATCGCGCCCCGGCGCCAGGTCGATCACGATGGGCTCGCCCGGCTTCCAGTAGCTGGAAATCTGCAGAATCGCGGGCCCCGACAGTCCGCGGTGCGTGAACAGCAGGTCTTCCAGGAATTCACCGCGCGCCTTGCCCTGCCCCGTTTGCAGGTTCACTTCCAGCGCCACGCCGGACAGCTCGGACAGCGGCTGCCACTGCGTCGGGTCGAAGGTCAGCGGGACGAGCGCGGGGCGCGGCTCGACGACCTTCAGTCCGAACTGGCGGGCGATTTTCAGGCCGAAATCGGTGGCGCCCAATTGCGGAATGGCCATGCCGCCAGTCGCGATGACCAGCTTGGCGGCCCGGATGCCCCCCTGGCTGGTGCGCAGCTCGAAACCTTCGGCCCCGTGCGCGACTTCGGCCACCGAACAGCCCATGCGCCATTGCACATTGCCCGCGTCGCACTCGGCGCGCAGCATGTCGATGATGTTTTCGCTGGAGTCGTCGCAGAACAGCTGGCCGCGATGCTTTTCGTGCCAGGCGATGCGGTGGCGCTTCATGAGCGCCAGAAAGTCCTGCGGCGTGTAGGCCGACAGCGCCGACCGGCAGAAATGGGGATTTTCAGACAGGAAATTGGCGGGTCCGGCCCCGATGTTCGTGAAGTTGCAGCGCCCGCCGCCGGAGATGCGGATCTTCTCGGCCAGGCGCTGCGCGTGGTCGACCAGCACCACGCGCAGGCCGCGCTGACCCGCGACCGCCGCGCACATCATGCCCGCGGCGCCCGCACCAAGCACTGCAACATCGAACATCAAGATTTCCGGCCCGCCCGTGCTTACTCTTCGATCAGGCAGTCAACGTAGTAACGCTTTTCGCCGTCCGGACCCACTTCGTCGGCCAGGCCGTGGATGTAGGTTTCGAAGCCGGGGAAGCGTTCGTTGAACTCGCGCGCGAATTGCAGGTACTGCACGATGGTGCGGTTGAAGCGTTCGCCCGGGATCAGCAGCGGAATGCCCGGGGGGTACGGCGTCAGCAGCACGCCCGTGACGCGGCCTTCCAGCTTGTCGATGTCGACGCGCTCGACCTCGCGGTGCGCCATGCGGGCAAAGGCGTCCGACGGCTTCAGCGCCGGCACCATGTCGCTCAGGTACATCTCGGTCGTCAGGCGGGCGACGTCGCGCTCGCGGTAGGCTTCGTGGATCTGCTGGCAGAGGTCACGCAGGCCCATGCGCTCGTAGCGCCGATGGTCGCGGCAGAACTCCGGCAGGATGCGCCACAGCGGCTGGTTGCGGTCGTAGTCGTCCTTGAACTGCTGCAGCGCAGTCAAGAGCGTGTTCCAGCGGCCCTTGGTGATGCCGATGGTGAACAGGATGAAGAACGAGTACAGCCCGGTCTTTTCGACCACCACGCCGTGCTCGGTCAGGTACTTGGAGACCAGCGCGGCGGGAATGCCGGTTTCGCCGAAGCTGCCCGACATGTCCAGCCCCGGCGTAATGACCGTGGCCTTGATGGGGTCCAGCATGTTGAAGCCTTCGGCCATTTCGCCGAAGCCGTGCCAGTGGTCGTTGGCTTCGAGGATCCATTCGTCGCGGTTGCCGATGCCTTCGGACACCAGGCGGTTCGGGCCCCAGACCTTGAACCACCAATCGTTCTTGCCGAACTCGGATTCCACCTTGCGCATGGCGCGGCGGAAGTCCAGGGCTTCGCGGATGCTTTCCTCGACCAGCGCGGTGCCGCCCGGGGGCTCCATCATGGCCGCGGCCACGTCGCAGGACGCGATGATCGCGTACTGCGGCGACGTGGACGTGTGCATCAGATACGCCTCGTTGAAGACGTTGCGGTCCAGTTTGCGGGTCTCGGATTCCTGCACGATGATCTGCGAGGCCTGCGAAATGCCGGCCAGCAGCTTGTGCGTGGAGTGCGTGGCAAACACCATGGCGTCCTGGCTGCGCGGGCGGTCCTGGCCGATGGCGTGCATGTCCTGGTAGAACTCGTGGAACGACGCGTGCGGCAGCCAGGCTTCGTCAAAGTGCAGCGTGTCGACATAGCTGCCGAGCTGCTGCTTGATCATTTCGACGTTGTAGATGACGCCATCGTACGTGCTCTGCGTCAGCGTCAGGATGCGCGGATTCTTGTTCACCGCTTCGCGCGCGAAGGGGTTGGCTTCGATCTTCTTGCGGATGTTGTCCGGGTGGAATTCTTCGAGCGGGATCGGCCCGATGATGCCCAGGTGGTTGCGCGTGGGGCGCAGGAACACCGGAATCGCGCCCGTCATCGTGATGGCGTGCAGGATCGACTTGTGACAGTTGCGGTCCACCACCACGACGTCGCCCGCGGCGACGTTGGCGTGCCAGACGACCTTGTTCGAGGTCGACGTGCCGTTGGTCACGAAGAAGCAATGGTCCGCGTGGAAGATGCGCGCGGCATTCAGTTCGGATTCGGCGACCGGGCCGGTGTGGTCCAGCAGCTGGCCCAGTTCGTCCACGGCGTTGCAGACGTCGGCGCGCAGCATGTTCTCGCCGAAGAACTGGTGGAACATCTGGCCGACCGGGCTCTTCAGGAACGCCACGCCGCCCGAGTGCCCCGGGCAGTGCCACGAATACGAACCGTCCTGCGCGTACTTCACCAGTTCACGGAAGAACGGCGGCGGCAGGCTGTCGACGTAGCTGCGGGCTTCGCGAATGATGTGGCGCGCCACGAACTCCGGCGTGTCCTCGAACATGTGGATGAAGCCGTGCAGCTCGCGCAGGATGTCGTTCGGAATGTGTTCCGACGTGCGCGTTTCGCCGTACAGATAGATGGGAATGTCCGCGTTGCGAAAGCGCAGCTCGCCAATGAAGGCGCGCAGGTTCTTGATTGCGCTGGCCACGTCCTCGGGCGAGTCCACGTCGAACTCTTCATCGTCGATCGACAGGATGAAGGCGCTGGCGCGGCTCTGCTGCTGCGCGAACGAACTCAGATCGCCGTAACTGGTTACCCCTATCACCTCGACGCCCTCAGCCTCGATTGCTGCGGACAAGGCACGGATACCCAAACCGGACGCGTTCTCGGAACGGTAGTCCTCGTCGATGATGAAGATGGGGAAGCGGAATTTCATGCAGGCGCTCCTGGGGGCATGGCGGATCGGACGCGTATCGCGGCGCGAATGTACTGCGAGTAAAAAACCGTCTGATGACAGACGGCACGAGCACCCGCCGGCCGGCGGGAATTGCGGAATTGTAGGGCTGTTTTTCTTACAGCCCTAAGGGAAATCCCCAGAAGCGCCAGATCGGCCTACCGGATGGTCTGCGCTTCGCCCGTCTGCAGGGCTGTCATGAAGAGTTCAAAGTAGGCGGGGATGGCCTCGGCGGCCCCGTAACGAATGCGCCGCTCGACCTTGGCGATGGCGCCAAAGCACACTTCGGACCCGGGTTCTCCGCAGACGAGGACCACGGGATCTTCGTCGTCGCAGACCTCGTACAGCCCGCCATGCGCGCGGCGGCCGACCTCGTAAAGATAGGCGGCAGCACCGACGGTTTGCATGGGGGTCAGAGGCAGTGTGCCCAGATGGGCGGCCTCCAGTGCGTCATCCAGCGCATGGACGCTGGACGGCGAGTAGTCCAGCACGGCGCCGGTTGGACCGGCCGCCTCCACGAAGTCCTGCGCTGCACCCGCGACACGGGCCACGAATTCTTCCTGGACTTCGTGGCGCGTCGCATCCTGGTTTGTCTTGAGGAAACCGAACATCAGTGGCTCCTTGTTGAAAACCGCAAGCGGCGTTGGGGCCATTATAGGCAAGCCCATCCCCCTATACTCCCCAAACGTTACCTAATCCCAACACTCTCAAAGCCGCCATGAACGAGCCTGTCGTCCGACGACTGATCGCTGCCGACGCCGCGCCCCTGCGGCAATTGCGTTTGAATGCCCTGGTCGAAACGCCCGAGTCCTTTGGATCGAGTTACGAAGAGGAACACACGCTGACATTGGCGGACATCCGCGAATGGATTTCCCCGGCCAACGATGGCGCGATGTTTGGCGTGTTTCTCGGCGAGGTGATGGCTGGCATCGTCGGCGTGGGGCGCCAGCGCAAGCTGAAGGTGCGGCACAAGGCGCACATCTGGAGCATGTACGTCGCACCCGCCGAGCGCGGCCGGGGATTGGGCCGGCTGCTGATGCACGCGGCGATCGACCATGCGCGCACCATGCGCGGCATCCGGCAGGTGCAGCTGAGCGTCACCGCCAACAACGTCGCGGCGTCCGCGCTTTACGCCAGCCTGGGGTTCACCGTGTATGGCCACGAGCGCGAGGCGCTGTGCGTCAACGGCAAGCTGTACGACGAAGCGCTCATGGCGATGCCGCTGGCCGACCGGTAGGCGCTGGCGTCAGGCAGCGCCCGCGCGGCGGCGCGCGCCGAAGGCACACACCTGATTGCGACCGCCGTCCTTGGCCTTGTAGAGCGCCTGGTCGGCGGCCTTGATGACGGCGTCCGGGGCGCGCAAGGCATCGCTGCGTTCCGCCACCCCGATGCTGACCGTCACGCGCAAGGGCCGGGCGCCGCGCCCTCCCCGTCCGCCGCGGCGGCGCTGGCCGATCTGGTCCGCCTTGGGACGCGCCGGCTTGTCGCGCAGGCGCATCTGATAGGCCTCGATGGCGCGCCGCACCGTTTCCAGGTGCGGCATGGCCTCGGCCGCGGTCTTGCCGGGAAACACCAGCGTGAATTCCTCGCCGCCGTAGCG